>DATDWE010000057.1:0-3198 GCA_035289765.1 Candidatus Nanoarchaeia archaeon | reverse complement strand
AAGCTCAAGGACAAATGATTCTGAACCGCCCTCGTAAATGTAGCGTTTATGCGCACAGTTTACCCTGTCGCCATCCTTAAGATCTATCTGCTTCAGGATTATATTATTCATTGCAAGCAATCCTTTATCAACATCAGTGCTTCCCCTGAAATTCCATTCTCCGACTCTTTCTCTGCCATGCATATTGGCAACCCTCAGATAACGTTTTCCGCTGATGGAAATATCCATCAAACTCATGTCATCTCCATTTATTCCAATCTCCCAGTCTGAGAGAGGCATGCTCTTGATGGACATCTGGACTGTCTCTGACAGATTTTCCACCTTCTCAATCTTAGGCTTCTTGCCTGGCTCCACTATTTGGAGGGGCTTTAGCATCTCTCTCTTTGCAGGACTGGTTTCAGCTGCCCTATCCATCCTCTCTCTGACTGCCTTTATCCTGGCCAGCGTCTTTTCAATGAGCTCTTGCTCTCTTTTCTGTTCTGCTTCATTATACTTGTTTATCTCAAAAAGTATCCCCTGCTCTTTTTTTATCAGTTTCTCTAGGTTCGGGAGGACATCTGACTTTATTTTCATCTCTCCAACATGCCTATCCAGCTCTTTTTGCTGATCTTTCAGATTATTCTCTAGTTTGTCAACCAACGCCAGGATTTCTTTACATTTCCTGTTCTCTTCTTCCAATGCAGTAGCAGTCGCTTCATTATTGCTGTCCCTGGCCCTTTTCAGCGCCTTTTCATAATAAGCTATTAATCTTTTTATGATACTGCGGCTCTCTTCAATACGCTTGAGCTCATCTGCGATGATTTCCTTTTCCTGTATTATCTTCTGAAGTGCTTCATCTATCCTGCCATGGTCATACAGGTCAAGGAACTCTCTTATCAGCCTGTGCTTGTTGTCAGTGTTTACCGCTGATCTTTTGCTTAATTCATTAGCCTCCTTAATCAAACCCAAAAATCCTTTTACCTCTTCCCTCATCTCAGGAGGAAGCTGCTCAAGCAGCCTTTGTGTATTTTCATCTAACTCTCCCCTTTCTTCTCTTGCCCCCTCTTCTCCCCCACCCCTTACCTGTATCTTCCTTGCTGGAGCATTGGTTATGCGAAGAGCCTCAGGGATCTGCCTGAAGTTTTCTGGAGCATCCACTGGTTCTCCGCCAACATGCTGGGCAAAGAGAACAACCCAATAGAATCCTGGGGCAAGCTGGCCAGCTGTGCCGTCAACCATGCTGACATTGGTGGTGTTAATGTTTAATTGCGCTTCTGTTCCCTGATTGAAAGCATGCGGAGCAATCCTGCTTCTTATGAATCCATCAATCCCATAGATTCCAAAGATGTAAATATACTGCGGGTGGGGTCCAGATATCTTTCCTCTGATATCAATTGGTGTTGGATCTCCCGTATTCCTTACAGCATCAGGGTCTCCTGGTGCATTAGCTCTAGGATGAGTTATTTCAGCCACTATCCTCCCAGCCCCTGGCCCCTCTCCACGCCCTCTCTCTGGACCATGAGCTTCTTCTCCAGGGCCATGTGGCGGCTCATGCTCTCCATGCCCTCCTCCGGGACCTCTTTGTCCTGGTTGTCCAGGTCCTCCTGGAGGTCCATGCGGTCCTGCAGGCCCTTCTGGCCCTGGTGTTGGTGAAGGCCCTCCTCCTAATCCCTTTATCAGCTCAACAACACCCCATATCAGGCAGAAGAAGGCTAGGATATTAAGCAAAGCCCATATAAGCCTGATCCATTGGCTAGGGTGTGTGTTGAACCAGTTTGCAAGAGACGGGACAAGCCCCTGGAAGAAATAGAAAAGGAATGCAAATGCAAGAAGTGTCATTCCCTTGTTTAGAGTGCCACCTATCTTCACAAAGTTGTAGAATGCGATTCCTATTGTCAGAAGAACGATTATGATGGCAAGAGGCCAGAGATTGGCAAGCCTGAATCCGCTGCTGAACTCCCACACCGTGACCGAGAACGAAAGGGCAAGTCCAACAGCCAAAATAATGGCCTTCCCGCTTCTTTCCTTGAACATCTTGCCCAGGCCAGCCTGAGCAGCTCCCATGAGCAGGAGGAAATACAGCATTGCATCAATGATAAAGCCATAACTGGCATAGAAAGCCGCTATGTTAAGCCTTGATATGGGGTTTAATATAGCGTCAAGAGGAGCAGCAAGCACTCCTATGGCAGACAGGACTAACAGGAAGAATCCTGCTATAATGATCATTATATCCTTGCACCTAACTTTATTTATCATTTCTCCCTCTTTAGTATCTTAGCTATGCAGTATTCAACAGCATGGCTCCTGTTTGCGAACTTATACTCCTTGATGTTTTTGTCTATGATATTCAGAAGCTCTTTGTCCACAGATATGCTTATCTTCTCCTTCATACCACCCAGTATGACTTGGTAGTATTTAAATATTTCTGGAAAAAGTATTACTGGGTAATACTGGGTAGTATAAAAACCTTCATTACAATTATACTACTGGGTATGACTAAGTAGTATAAATCATATTCAATCTGCTATATGGCCGGTTTTCGCAACATTTAAATATTAGTATAAGATAGTATATCCCATAAAGGGTGATTATTTTCATGCATAAAAGGATGTTGCTGGGCCTAGCTCTTGTACTGTTTCTTGCTATTCCTTTATCTCACGCAGAGGGCGAGATAGCGGTAAATGTCGAGCCTGTGAAGAACAAGATAGCTGTCGGAGACTGGGCAGTGTTCGATGTCACTGTCTCAAACAGGCAGGAGGAAGGAGATATATTCATCCTATCATTCAAAGAAGAGGGTGTTGAATGGAGCGTCATCACTGAATCAGCATATGATTACACATCAGGCATCTATATAAAATCAGGCTCCACGATAAAAACTAGGATTCTGCTGAAAGACAAAGGCCTTGCCCCTAATCCAGTGAAGCCTTATTCTATTGAGCTGAACGTAAAATCATTGAAAGAGAACAACAGAGTATCAAAACTTATAGATATATATCTTCTTCCTGAAGCGCCCCTCAACTATGAGTCTGACTTAAATGTCACGCCGACAATCCCGCGTTACATAGATCCAAGGAATATCTACTCTTTCAAGGTAGCCCTTCTGAACAACAACAAGAAGAGCATCAAGAATCTCAAGATAACCCTTGAGAGCGCTCTTGTGAACAGGGAGGCCTATGTTGAGCTTGAGCCTGAGAACAGGAAAGTCATAGACTTCACAGT
>DATDWE010000056.1:0-2259 GCA_035289765.1 Candidatus Nanoarchaeia archaeon | reverse complement strand
CTTGAAGGCTTCAATGATGTTCTTGTTCCTGTAGAATGAGCCGTTTTTTATCGACTTTGAGATTATCACAAATTCCTGGCCCACAATCCTGCCTGCGCCGATGTTCATGTGACCAACTTCAGAATTTCCCATCTGGCCTTTCGGCAGGCCCACAAAAGATCCTGATGCCTCTATCTTCGTTGAAGGATAATGCGCTGCGAGAAAATCCATGTTCGGGGTTCTTGCGAGCTTAATGGCATTCTTATTCTTGGAGCCCCTTATTCCCCAGCCATCAAGTATCATAATTATGATGCTGTTCAGCCTAGAAGGAGCTTTCTTGAATCTTGGCTTCTGTAAAAGAGTCTTTTTCTTTTTTGCTTCAGGCGTTGCAGGTTTCTTCTTCTGCACTGGCTTCATTGCCTTTGCTTTGCCTGCTCTTTTCCTCTTTTTTGAAGGCATACTGCTCTATTTAATTCTGCTGTTTATATAGTTTTTGCAGGATGGCCTTTGCCCTTAATAATCAGACCTTTATGGTTTATCTTCAATCAGTTATCTTATTCAACTACAACCTGCCCGCTTGCCTTCCTGATTCCTGATGCTGGCCAGTATCCTGTGTAAGTGAAGGATTCTGAAGCAGTGAACTCAACTGTCTTTGATTTTACTGTGTCGCTCTTCCTGTACTCCACATTGAAATAATCGCTCCTGATATCCAGCCCTCCCTTGTAGATGTTAGCATCATTGAAGTTGAATGTTATCCTTACATTGTCTCCATTCTTCACTGTTATCTCAGCAGGGTCAAATCTTATCTCATCAGCGCTTATCGCAAACTCCTTTGTCTGCGGCTGCTCAGGTTGCACTGGCTGTTCAGCCATCTTCTTCGCATTCACAACAGACTCATCAGTCCAGTAGTTCTTTCCGCTGATTATTGCATGCGCCCTCAGATAAACATTTTCAGCTCCCTCTGGGACATCCAATGCTGCTGTGAACTCCCCGGGAACCTGAGACTCAACTGCTGCGAAATCCTTTGTCAGGCCTGTATAGCCTGATGCAGCAGGACCTATATCTGTTGAAAACACGCCTGGATGGCTTTCATTGTCATAATATACAGCTGTGTGTGTTGCAGTCAAAGAGCTTTCAGAAGCGATCTGCCATGTGATAGATATGCTGCTTCCTTCATCCACGCTTGTAGGGACTATGGCAAGCCTTATTGTTGGGATTGTCTCTTTCTCTTCTGCAACTGGCGGCGCCTGTACAGAAGGAGACTCTGCTGCTTCCTGCTCGCACCCATATATGGCTAACATCAATAATGCTAAAACGACCAATACTGACCATCTCATGATGCATCCTCCTCTTTATTTCTTCGCAAGCAGAAGCTTCAGCTCTGCAATGTGCTCCATCTCATCCATGATGACATGCCTGACCTCATGCTCCAGCTGAAGGAACTCATAAGGCAGATCCTGCTTCTCCTTGTTTATCTTGTCCAATATCTTCTTGTAGAAGTCCGTTGCTTCTTTCTCATTCTTCAGGTTTATCTCAAGTATATCCTTCACTGTCTTAGCAGCGTTAGTCTTTGCTATGCCCATTGAAGGAACCCCATTCAGATAACTTCCTATGAGCGTCCTGAACTTTGCCTCATGCTTCTC
The DNA here is from genome assembly GCA_035289765.1 of Candidatus Nanoarchaeia archaeon. Classification (GTDB taxonomy): domain Archaea; phylum Nanobdellota; class Nanobdellia; order Woesearchaeales; family UBA12501; genus WJJV01. The sequence continues at coordinate 637 of DATDWE010000056.1, read as the reverse complement.
CTCATCGCCTGCAATCTCCTTAAGCCTGGCAATCACTGGCTCTGCGTTTATTCCATCCACTGTCTCAGCATGGCTGAGGTATTGTATTCTTGCGGCGTGCTCAAGCTCAAGCGCCTTGTTCAGCATATTTATAATTTCTACCTTTGACATATTCTCACCTCTGGTTTTCCTGGTTTATTATCAATAATCGACTATATAATCTCTATAATATAATCTTTGTATATAAATATATTCTTCATCTCACCCGAATGTGAATGCATTGAAGCTGAAGCCTGTCTCGTTTGCTGTAAGCTGCAGAGTGTGCCTGCCGAACATTCCGTCAAATACATTGTACAGCCTTGGCTCATCCACTATTATGATGGACTTGTTGTCCTCGAATATCACATCCTCTCCTGCCTGCATCTCATCCACATACTTGTTGTCAATATTTACCTCAAGCTTTAGGGGATTGCCTAGATTATCTGCGACTATATTGACGGAGTTTGCAATAAAATACAGTATGACCGAAGCTCCACTGTCAACTGCCTCAAGATTGTCTATGTTGCTTTTCCAGCTGCCATCAAGATAGATGGTATCCTTCTTTATCTGGTCAGGCGCCTTGTAATCAACTATCTCATCTTTCACAAGCCCTTCAGGG
>DATDWE010000055.1:0-3008 GCA_035289765.1 Candidatus Nanoarchaeia archaeon | reverse complement strand
CAGCCTCAATGCCCTCTCGTCAATGCCGAGGTCAATGAGCCTCTTGTGGATACGCATCTCAAACCTGTCCCAGGTCGCAGTCCCGTTGCCGCACGGCCCTTTCCTTGTGGTGAGCTTGAGCCTTTTTGTAGGAAGAGGTATCGGCCCTCTCATCTCTACTCCGGTCTTCTCAGCAATATTCTTGATGTAATCGCTGACCTCGTTCACTTTGTTTATGTCGCTGCTTGCGATCTTAATTCTTGCTTTTTGCATAATCTCACTCTATCGCTGGAAAACAGGGCCTACCACATGATAAGGGTTTAGTTCACCATGCATCTCTCTAAAGAGATAAAAAAGTCAATCTTGTTTCTCAGAGCTGCTTCTTTACCAGGTCAATGCACATGCCTGCTGCTACTGTCATTCCTGAATCTCTTATAGCGAACCTTGACATCTGCGGTATTTCCTTTTGTTTCTCGATAACCAATGGCTGTATTGGCTTGATCTTTACAATGGCTGCATCACCGTTCTTGATGAAATCCGGCTTCTCCTGAAGGACTTCTCCTGTTGCAGGGTTAAGCTTCTTCTGGATCTCTATCACCTGGCATGCTACCTGCGCTGTGTGTATGTGGAACACTGGAGTGTATCCTGCTGTGATGACAGTAGGATGGTTCAGCACAACCATCTGCGCTGTGAACTCCTGGGCCACTGTAGGAACATTGCTCTCATGTCCGATGACATCTCCTCTTGCTATGTCCTTCTTGCCGAATCCTCTTACGTTGAAGCCAATATTGTCTCCAGGCTCTGCGCTCTGCATCTGCTCATGGTGCATCTCTATTGTCTTCACTTCTCCTCTGACTCCCTTTCCTTCTCTGCCTGGGACTGCAATGATCTTGTCTCCTACTTTCATGACTCCTGTCTCAACTCTTCCTACCGGAACAACACCGATTCCTGTGATGTTGTAGACATCCTGTATCGGAAGCCTCAGCGGAAGCTGTGTTGGCTTCTCTGGCTCCTTGAGCTTGTCAAGAGCCTCAAGCAATGTTGGTCCTGTGTACCAGGGCATGTTTGCTGATTTCTTTGCGACATTGTCTCCTGGGAATGAAGCCAAAGGAAGGAACATGACTTCAGCAGGCTTGTATCCTACTGACTTGAGAAGATTCTCAACATCCTTCTTCACTTCCTCAAATCTCTTCTGGTCAAACTTGACCATGTCCATCTTGTTCACTGCAACCATAAGCTGGTTGACTCCAAGCGTCCTTGACAGGAAGACGTGCTCCTTTGTCTGGGCCATGACTCCGTCATTGGCTGCGACAACCAGGACTCCTGCATCTGCCTGCGAAGCTCCTGTGATCATGTTCTTGATGAAGTCCTTGTGTCCAGGAGCATCAATTATTGTGAAATAATACTTTGGTGTCTCAAATTTCCTGTGTGCAAGGTCAATTGTGACTCCCCTTTCCTGCTCCTCTTTAAGGTTGTCCATCACAAAAGCGAACTCAAACCCTGCTTTTCCAAGCTCATGGGCCTTTTCCCTGAGCTTTCTCATTGCCTGCTCATCAATGTTGCCTGAGTCAAACATTAGTCTTCCAACTGTTGTTGACTTTCCATGGTCAACGTGACCTATGAATACAAGATTTATATGCACTTTGTTCTTAGCCATTTTAAATAACCTCCAAATGCTCTTTTAAAAGCATAAAACCCCTGAAATAGCCATTTTCACAGCCCCCAGAGAATATAACGAAAAAAGGGGTTATTTATAAAGTTTTCTGTGGGATAGCCGGAATTGTGAAGATAAGATATTATTGCGCCACGCGGTGGTGTGCAAAGAAGAATATATGGCTTGGCAATACTATACTGTCAGAATACCATATATGATATATGGTGCAAGCCAGGCTTACTGGTTCTCGCTAAGGCCCTTCCTTTGCCTTATATTCTTTATTACCCTTGGCTGCATCTCCTCAGGCAGCTTCTCAAAGCTCTGGTCAACAAGGAAATGGTTGCCTCTTCCTCCTGTTGCTGACCTTAGGTCTGATGTCATCCCGAACATCTCAGCAACAGGCAGCTTTCCCTTGACGACAACCTCTGCTCCCTCCTGGTTCATATCAATCATCTGTCCTCTCTTGTTTGATATGAGCTTTGATATCTCTCCCATATATTCTATAGGAGCCTCAAACTGCAGTGTCTGCACTGGCTCAAATATCAAAGGATTTGAGATCATCATCGCGCCCCTGATGCCTTCCCTTACAGCAGGGTACATCTGGGCAGGGCCTCTATGGATAGCGTCCTCATGCAGCTTGCAGTCAGTCATGTTGACTCTTATCCCGACACACGGCTCCCTTGCAAGAGGGCCGGCTCTCATGACATCCTCAAACATGTCAAGCACAAGCTCTATGATCTCATTTATGTAGACGATTCCCCTTGTCTGGTCAACAAAGATATTGCCATGGTATATATCCCTTATCTTGTCTGCATCCTTTGTGTCCCATCCGCAGGCCATGAATTTGTCTCTGAGGACAAGGTCTTTCTTCTTTATCCTTCCCTCGCTGACATCTCCTGATTTCAGCAGCTCTTTTGTCTTTGGATCAAGAGGTTCAACTATGAAATATATCTTGTTGTGCTTGTTGGGGGATTTTCCCTCGACATCCTGGGGAGATTTCTTTGTCACAGTCTCCCTGTAGACGACAATCGGAGGTGAAGTCGATACCTCAACGCCTTTCTCTGATTTTATCCTGTTCTCAATGACCTCAAGATGCAGCTCTCCCATTCCATGCATCAGGTGCTCTCCTGTCTCCTCATTTATCTCAACCTTGATTGTGGGATCCTCTTTCTGGACCATCCTGAGAACTTCAATGAGCTTTGGAAGGTCAGAAGGGCTCTTTGCCTCAATGGATTTTGTGACAACAGGCTCAAAGAGGTGCACTATCTCCTCAAAAGGCTCTGTCTCATTGAATGTTATTGTCTCTCCTGGCATTGCCTTCACGCCGGCAATCCCTATGATGTTTCCTGCAGGCACATCATTCACTATCTCTCTT
>DATDWE010000054.1:0-9306 GCA_035289765.1 Candidatus Nanoarchaeia archaeon | reverse complement strand
AGATGATATGGAGCATCAGAGCACAACCAGCCTTAAGAGAAAAGCGATGCTGCTGAAGCCTTCTGTGCAGATAGGCAAGAAAGGGCTTTCAGAAGAGTCCATAAAGGAGATAGACAAGCAGCTCAAGAAGCACGGGCTTGTCAAGGTCAAGTTCCTGAGGTCTTCGCTTGAGCAATCTGGCAGGAAGGAGATGGCGACAGAGATAGCAATAAGGACAGGCGCAAGGATTATAACTAAATCAGGTTTTATGGCTGTTTATTACAGGCCCATAAAGCAGAAAATTATTTAAATACACTTATATATAAATAACTTAAAGAGAGACAAGGGACAAAAGATGGTGCACATAAAAGATTTCGGATTTCCTGAAGAGGTTGCAGAGGAGGTAATAGGCCATAAGATACCGACAGGCTGGCCAAAGCCGAACGAGAGGGTGAGGCTGGTCTATGAGGTCTACAACCAGTCCATTGAGGAGTTCTATTTCTGGGCAATGGACAACCTCCATGAGGAAGAGGAGTTCACCGAGTTCCTCAAGATACAGGATGTGTTTGCTGCATCAGAGCACTCTGCTTTCTCCGGCGTGGCTATGCAGAGGCTTGGGCTTTACCAGGACAAGGTTAGCCAGTTCCTTGCGACAATCGGCAAGATGATCAAGGAGCTGTTCCAGCTTGTGAGGGAGATAAGGATAATTGACGAGAGGCTTGAATTATATCTGAAGAGCAACCAGGGAGACGAGGCTGCTGAGATAAGCCTGAAGGGCTACTGGATAGACCTTGTTGAGGGCGGAGCAAAGAATCCTGCTTCAGTGTACGGGATGTCCAGGGAGCTTGGCTTCGTGACGCTGCCTGATCTCTTCTTTGCAGCACCTCCGATGGCTTCAGCAGAGGTCGATAATTATGTCTCAAAACTGAAGTTCAACCGGAAATTGAAGGAAGTCCTGTCAAGGAAGCTGAAGACATATCTTATATGGAGAGAGCACACCTTTAAGGAGCATCAGACCAGGAGGATATTCACAATAAAATACCTGAGGCAGCATTATGACATAATCAAGATGTACATGATGTGGGTGAAGCCTTACCTGAGGACCATAAAAAGGATACAGATGGACCAGGAGAAGACAGAGTCCCACAGGCTCATTGCAGCCTTCGAGGGTTCATTGATTGAGATTGAGACCCTTGCGATGAGATCCTTTGCAGGCGGAAAGGTATTAGCCATCATGAACTGCCATTTTGACTACAGGTCAAGGCCTGAGATGAAATACGTGCAGGAAGGATACCAGAGAGGGCCGATACATGTGGGAAGGACCATCATGACATTCAGGACATACATGTGGACCAAAGAGCAGCTGGAGCAGTACAAGAAATTCAGGGCAAAGGAGGATTTTGAGCTCCTTGGCATGATTGATTCATCTGTGCAGGCAGCCTACACATCACTTGGAGAGGAGCTGGAGAAGTATCTTGCAGAGGCAGGCGAAGAGTTCGGGAAGCAGACGCCAAAAGGCAAGCCCAAGCTGCCATCAATACTTGACCCATTCGCATCTATATTCAAAGGCGCCGGAGAGCTGGGAGGCGCATTTGGAGGCGGAGGCGCAAAAAGGCCGAAGAAGCCCACAAAGGAGGAGATGCTTGAGCTGGTTGATGCAAAGGAGAAAGCGACTGACTTTGCAAAGACAAAGCTTTATCATTTCATGAAAAGGATAAAGGCAGCCCATGGATTCGTGTACTGATATTTTTGCGCATGATGATAATATAATCCGAGGTATAATATCTGAAAATGGAAGATTTTGACGAATTGAAGAAGCTCAGCCCTGAAGAAAGGGTTAAGAAGCTCAAGGAAATAGAAGAGAGGAACAAGAAAGAGATAGATGAAGCCCGCAAGCTGATGACAGAGTCAATAAGGCAGATAGAGGTGGAAGAGGAGATGAGAAGGGACATCCCGATTCCACAGCTCACCTCTATTGACATTGACACACTTTTCGGCCAGGAAGAGAAGGAGATGTTCAGGATAAAGAGGTTTGAGAGCGGAGACAAGAAAAGACCTGAAGAGTTCAGGATCATAAAAGAGGCGCCTTCTCTTGAGGAGAGCGTCCAGAGAGAGAAGCCAAGGGATCTTCCTCCTGATGTTGTCAAGCAGTATACACAGCAGCTGGAGCAGATAAGCAACAGGGTTGGCCAGTTCAAGAATATGGATGAGCAGCATTTCCAGCAGTACAAGGACCAGTACAGCGAGGAGCTGAGCCAGATGTATGACAATGTGAAAAAGATGCAGGAGTATGCAGGGATGCATGAGCAGGTCGAGAAGATGCACCTATCAGAGCAGATTGGTGAAGTGAGCAGCATGTTTGGCGGATACAAGAGGGGAGGAGTCTGATGATATTCAATGAGAGGGATGCTTACTCAATTTCAAATGCAATGGACAGGGAATACATGGCCAATGCGCCGCCTGAATTCACTGCAGGCTATACAGGGGCAGCTAACCTTGAGCAGCCAGTGGGCCAGGCAAGAAACGAGCCAATACTCGACACGTCCCAGATAGGCCAGACAGTCGCTGAAGGAAGGGCAGGCGGAGGCACATTCATAGAGAGCATACAGGCAGCAATAAGAAAAGGAGTGGCTTCTGTGGAGTTGTCTGCAATGCCTGTGGGATCTGAGCCAGGAGTGGGTGTAGCTTCTTATGGAGCGCAGAAAAGGAGGGAGCTGAGGGAGATAGCAAGAGCAAATGAGATCCAGATAGTATCAGTCCACACACCTACTCAGGTGGGCAACCTTTCAGGATTCGCAGGCCCTGAGAAAGGATTTGTCGATGAGCAGAGGGAAGCATTCATCAATGAGGTGAAGCAGGCAATAAACTTTGCAGCTGATGTGACAAAAGGAGGAGCTGTTGTTGTGCATACTGGCGAATACCAGAGGCCGATGTCAGAGCAGAGCTGGGCTTATGACAAGTATGGCAGGCTCATGTTCAAGCATTATGAAGAAGAGCCAGAGAGAGCTGTGATGAGGCTGGTTGATGACAGGACAGGCCAGATAATCACCCAGGTGAGGAAGAACCAGGAAGTGTTCAGGCCCGTGTGGCTTACATCAGAGAAAGACTATACCTATATTGATGAGCGGACAGGAGAGCCTGTAGGGGTAAAGAAAGGGGATTATGTTGATTATGAAGGAAACAAGCTTGATATGGAGCATAGGATCCCGTCTTTTGATTCTGAGTCAGGAAGATTCAAGGTAAGGATGATGATCTGGAATGATTTTGAGAAAGAGGCAGAGGAGAGAAACCAGCTCAAGGAAGAAAGGCTTGGCAGGCCCCTCAAGCCAGATGAGAGGGTCGTGACAGAAGAAGCTTTCCTCAGGGCAACAGTTGAGAACCAGGCAGCGCAGGCAAGAGGATGGGCACTTTACCACAACCAAAGGTTCAATGCAAGGCTTAAGGACATGCAGAAGCTGAAAGATGCCTTAGGATACTGGAAGAAACTTGAGGAAACCACTCCTGAAGGCGATAGGTGGAAACTGATGAAGCCAGGCTCGTCATGGTCCCACTCAATATCCCAGCTTGGCCTTGCACCCAGAGAAGAGAAGCTTCCTTCAGAGATAATTGAAGAAGAGCTTTTTGACATAAAGAAAGACCTGAAGCACATGTATGAGGGCTCTGCGACATATGAGCAGCAGGCAGAGGAGCAGATGAATCTTCTTAATCATGCCAAGCCTATCGGAAAATATGCAATTGAAAAATCAACTGATTCATATGCTGAGGCAGGAATCTATGCCTTTGACCAGACAAGGGCAAGGCAGCTGCCAAAGCCAGTGTTCATCGCAGCAGAGCAGGTATTCCCTGAGATGGGCTATGGAAGCCACCCTGATGAGATGATTGAGCTTATCCAGAAATCAAGGGAGAGGATGGCCCATAAGCTTATGGATGAAAGAGGGTATGATGCTGAGAAGGCAAAGAAGATAGCTTCAGAGCACCTGAAGATGACCCTTGACACAGAGCATGTCGGCCTGTGGAAGAGGTATTTCCAGAAGAGGGAAGGGGAGAATGAGCAGCAGTTCAACAAGCGCTTCAGCGAATGGTACATGGACCAGATAAAGAAGATGGAGAAGGCAGGCATCATAGGCCACCTCCACATTGCTGACGGCTTTGGCTATGGCCATGCGAATCTTCCAGCAGGGCACGGTGACATGCCTGTTGTGGATGCAGTTGCCTATCTCAAGAAAAAAGGATACACAGGCGCCTATCTTTCAGAAGGCTATGGCGATGCCACAAGGATGCTGAGGGAGGCATGGAAAACCTTTGGCAGCCCTATCTATGGCGCAATGGGTCCTGTCAGGCCAGGCGCAGCAGCGAGATGGTCTGATGTACAGGACTCCTACTTCGGAAGGAACCAGCCTCCATACTATGTGTTTGGAGCCTACTCGCCGTCAAATGACTGGACCTTATGGTCACAAGTGCCTTTGGAGTAAAAGTCCCATTCTGCACTATATTTAATTACTTGTTGTGCACTTTTTTCCAAGCCTCGCTTGATAACAATATCTGCACTTGAAAATCTTAGTGATAGTGCTAATCTTTCCGAGCCTCGCCTGACTCGCTTCTTATTCGCAGTGTCGAGGTGAGGAAGCCATGCCTTGCTATATGTTTAGAGGGGCAAAGGAGCATCACCTGGCCAATATCTATTGTTCCTGCAGACTGCTGGCCAGGCTATGAGGATTAAGCACAATACTAATATTAATCTAGTGCAAAGAATAATCTTAGACATGCCAGGAAAACTTAATAAAACCATAAGGTATACTTGCTCCATGCTCCATAAAATAAAAGAAGAATATGGAAAACTGCATGATGATCTTCTTAAAGAGAAGAGACTGATCAGGCCGACTGACCTAGGCTATTCAGGCTCTGCTTCTGCAGAGGTTGTGTTTGAGTTCTTCAGGAGGATAAAATTAGATAAATACAGCTCCTTCCTTGACCTAGGCTCTGGCGATGGGAAGGTCGTTCTTGTGGCATCCCTTTTTACAGAAGCAGCGGGGATTGAGATTGACAGGAAACTTATAAAGACAGCAGAGAGCATAAAAAAGAGACTGGGCATCAAGAACGCAGAATTCATCCAGGGAGACTTTCTTGACGCTGACATGTCCTCTTATGGAATAATGTTCATCAATCCAGACCAGCCATTGTATGAGATTGAGAAGAAGCTAAGGAATGAGATGGCAGGAAAGCAGAGGCTGGCTGTTTTCGGAGGCTTATACAAGCCTTTGAACCTTAAGCTTGAGAAAGAGTACAGCATACAGGGAGTGTGGTTCGGGGTTTATAAAAACAGATAAATAATAGAATAAATAAAAAGAATATCTCCTAACTTCCAACACATGCGCCGTCTTTGCAGCCCTTATCGCATCTGTAATATTCCTGCATACCATATCCTTTTGTTCCATGGCTGCAGTATGCCTCAATCAGCCACCATCTGTCCTGGCAGATATCTGTGTAGGTCTTTAGGAATCCGTCATTCACAATCCCGAATCTTCCATAATTCTTTCCGCCATCTGTGTCCTTGCAAGGCTCTTTTGATATCACTACACATCTTCCGTCACTGCAGTCCTCTCCCTCCTTATTGCACAGCTGCAGCTCATCCTCATTGTCCTGGATGCAGAACGAGTTGATGGTTCCCTTGTACATGCACTTTGCAACCCTCTTCTCTGTAAGGACATTGCCCTGGAAGCAGTAGGGTTCTTTTGTGAGCACAGGGCCGCAGTCAGAGTCCTCATAGCATTTTACCTTCAATTCCGGCTGGATTTCTGCATTGTCTTCCTTGATATCCTGCACATCACTCTGTCCGTCAGTGCTGCCGCTGTCTCCGAAAACACCCAGCGCATCGCCTACAGTCTTCTGGCATCCTGCCAGAGCCACTGATGCAATTACCAAAGCAATTGCAATAAAAAACATCTTGCTGCTCATTTTCATATTTTATCCCTATTTATCTTGTGATTTATAAGATTTAACCCCGCGTTTAATATGTGCATCTTATTTTTATACATTTGTGTTCTGCATGATAATCTTTGCAGAATCCATATCTAGGGATTAATGGAAGGGCAGTAAATCCACGGTTCAATTCAATTATAATTCTCATCCCCAAGCCTTAAGTTTTCTATGATCCTGACAAGCCATTCTGGGTGGTTTCGGTCCCACATTGCCATTCCCCTGTGGATGTTCTCATGCTCGTCAACCCTCCATGGGTCCTTGTCAGTTGCCGAACGGTAGTTTCTTGTGTCTCCGACAATCCAGAACCCCCTGAGGCCAAAGCCCATATAATCCCTTCCCAAAGGCACAGACTCCATGAACGGAGCCATATGCACAACAGGTGTGTCCTTGCCATACCCTCTTACAGGATGCTTCTTATACAGAATCTCATTGAGGTATTCAAAAGAAGCAGGAATGCCATATCTCCTAGGGTTTCTCCCAGGATCTGGTTTGTTGTCTAATTGTTTTTCATAGAATTCATTCTGTTTCTCTGCGTAAAGCTTTTCTAAAGGGAGATATTCCATTATCCAAAAGTTCTGCTGAAATCATACTTTTCTCTTGCGCCTGATATCTGGTCCATATAACTGTTCAACATGGAATATGTTCCGCTGTTAGCTGTGCCAGGAGCATAGCCCAAAGAAGGATTTGGGCCTGGTTTGTAGAATCCCCCTGATTCCTTGATGTCAGCTTTGTTCAGCTTCCTGTACATATCCATTATATCATGGGCTTTGGCATACAATTCCTCTGGCCTGTCAGGACTTACATGGTTTATCCTGTAAAATGGCTTTGGCCTGTAGCTTCCTGAGCATGAGCCTCTACATCCATACATATCCATCACCCCTGCAATTTATCTTTTCTCTGACGCTTACCTTCATCTTCATAAGGTCATCAGCAATCTCAAGAGGCTTCTTTCCATATATCATCTGGCTTCTCACAAAGCTGAACGCGACATCATGAAGACCGTTCCTTGCCGGCTGAGGATCAGGATTGAGGGAGTTCTTCAGTCCTGCAATATCGTGCTCATACATTGCCTTGAGCCATGCCATCTCAAATGCAAATGCCTTTGCCTCCTCATCAAGCTTGTCTGTAAGCGGAAAGTTTATCACATGGCCTATCTCATGGCCCACTGTCACAAGAAGCCTGTCAAGCTCATTCTCCTTCACAATTATGATGCTCTGGCTGAATCCTTTCTTGTTCACTGATATCCCCTGTATGCCTGGACTCCATTCTCCGCCGAATTCCTCATGAAGCTGCCTCAGCTCATGCTGGTCAACGACTCTTATCATCAGGTCATCTGGAAGAAGCCTTCCTGTTGTCTTCTCAAATGCATCTTTTATGTAATGCTTTATATCCTCAGAAGATCCGACGAACGGCGATGCAGGCCTGTCTCTGTTCAGGAAAATATTTGGGTTGAAGCTGTCGCCTGCTGATTGCCCAGTCTGCCTATTTCTTGACTGCGAATTAGGATCATATCCTGTTCCAATCCCTCCATATATTGCTGCATTGATGCTTTCACTGATTCCATAACCTGCTTTTGGACCATCAGATTCAAAGAAAGTCGGATGGTACTGCTGTTGCTGGACAGATGACTCCATTGCGCTTGCAACAGGGCCTGCATAAGATGAGATGATTGAGTCTATTGAATGCGCTGCAGAATAGCCTGAACTGCCAGAACTCTCTGAGTATCCTGAAATCCCGCTTCCGCAGCATCCTCCGGAGTGGCCTCCACTGTAGCCTCCAGAAGAGCATCCTGAATAGGACATATATGCCATAGAATGGGTATATAAGATACCTTTATTTTTAAATAAGTCTGGGGTCTTTTATATACAAGTGAGACAAAAAGGTCATATCACTATAATCCAAACCTCTTCATCTTCCTGTGTAAAGTCTCATAGCGCAGCCCGATATTCCTTGCTGTCTTTGTTATGCTGCCGTTGTTCTCAGACAGCGCCTTCCTTATGAATTCCTTCTCAAACTCCTCTTCAGCTTCCTTCAGCGTGGGCTGCCTCTCAGGCAGGGCCTCGATTATATCCTTTGAGAACTCAGAGACATTCTTGTACATCTCATCCAGCTTCACAGGATGTATGACTGCCTTGTAATTGTCAAGGACATCCTCGATTATCGCATTCACTGCTGACTGCTTTATCTCATATGCCCTTGTCATGTCCCGTCTTATCTTCTCAACATCAATCTCGCTCTCCTTAACGATCCTGTGGATTGATCTTCTGTCAAGCTCAGCTATCTTCGCCACCTCTGAGATATTGCCGTAGTTTATCTCCAGCAGCTTCTGCAGGTACCTTCTTATGAACTGCTTTCTCGCTTTTCTGAGACCCACCCTTGTGTTGATGTCAAAATCAATGATAGGAGACCTTCTGAGCTTCTCGGATATGTCCCTGCTCAGCTCGTCAATGGTGATCCCCATCACGCGATGCATTGCCTCGTCGATTATTGGCTTTACTTCTACCTTTTCCTCAAGCCTTTTCCTGCTCTTTTCAAGTACTTTCTCCAGCTTTGGCATTATTGGTGGCATGTGGCATTTTCATTAATAAATTTAACCTATTTTTGGTCCTTCCTTATTTGGTTTTTATCTATCTCATAATAGTCACAAAACTTAATATATGCAGCTACCTAAAACACGCTTAAAAGGGGTGTAACCTTGGAGTTCAGGGTCGAGAAAAGACCTCAGCAGAATATTGAGAAGTACGGCAAAGAGGAGTTTGACATTGCCTATAAGTTCGCAAAGCTGGCATACAAGGAGTTCGGCTCTTTTTTGAAGGCAATAGTGCTGTTTGGCTCAACAGCGAGAAACCAGCAGGTTGAGGGTGCAAAGGGAGACATAGATATCCTCATGCTTGTTGATGATCTCACTATATCAATCAATCCTGAGGTTGCAGAGACCTACAGGATAATCCAGCAGAAGATCATAAGAGATATCTCGCTTAGGCTTCATGTGACAACACTTAAGCTGACATCTTTCTGGGAGTTCATCAGGATGGGAGATCCTGTTGCAATAAATATGCTGAGGGACGGCACAAGCCTGCTTGACACAGGATTCTTTGATCCGCTGCAGGTCTTGCTGAAGCAGGGAAGGATCAGGCCCACGCCGGAGTCTATATGGAACTATTTTGTGAGGGCTCCTGCGACCATAGTGAACTCAAAATGGCACGTTCTTCAGGCAGCACTTGATCTTTACTGGGCTGTGATTGACGCAGCGCACGCAGCGCTGATGAGGAACGGCGAGGTGCCTCCTACGCCGAGGCATGTTGCAGATCTCATACAGGACAAGCTTGTCTCAAAGGGGCTCACAGG
>DATDWE010000053.1:0-3560 GCA_035289765.1 Candidatus Nanoarchaeia archaeon | reverse complement strand
CCCTGAAGGGCTTGTGAAAGATGAGATAGTTGATTACAAGGCGCCTGACCAGATAAAGAAGGATACCATCTATCTTGATGGCAGCTGGAAAAGCAACATAGACAATCTTGAGGCAGTTGACAGTGGAGCTTCGGTCATACTATATTTTATTGCAAACTCTGTCAATATAGTCGCAGATAATCTTGGAAATCCCCTCAAGCTTGAGGTTTATATTGACAATAAGTATGTGGATGAGATGCAGGCAGGAGAGGATGTGATATTTGAGGACGGGAAAGCAATCATAATAATAGATGAGCCCAGGCTATACAATGTTTTTGATGGAATGTTCGGCAGGCACACGCTGCAGCTTACAGCAAACGAGACAGGCTTCAGCTTCAATGCATTCACATTCGGGTGAAATGAAGGATATATTTATATACAAATATATTATTATATAGATAATAGGGACAATAAAATAGAGAAACCAGAGGTGAAAATATGTCAAAGGTAGATATTATAAATATGCTGAACAAGGCGCTTGAGCTGGAGCACGCTGCGAGAATACAATACCTCAGCCATGCTGAGACAGTGGATGGAATAAACGCAGAGCCAGTGATTGCCAGGCTTAAGGAGATTGCAGGCGATGAGGAGAAGCATGAGGCAAAGTTCAGGACGCTCATAGGAAGCTATCTGAATGGGATTCCTTCAATGGGCATTGCAAAGACTAACGCTGCTAAGACAGTGAAGGACATACTTGAGATAAATCTCAAGAATGAGAAAGAGGCTGTGGATTTCTACAAGAAGATACTGGAAAAGATAAACAAGGAGAGGGATGATCTTCCTTATGAGTTCCTTCAGCTTGAGCATGAGGTCAGGCATGTCATAATGGATGAGATGGAGCACATTGCAGAGCTGAAGCTTCTGCTTGCGAAGAAATAGAGAGGAGGACACATCATGAGATGGTCAGTATTGGTCGTTTTAGCATTATTGACATTAGTTGTGTATGGGTGCGAGCAGGAAGCAGCAGAGTCTCCTTCTGTACAGGCGCCACAAGTTGCAGAAGAGAAAGAGACAATCCCAACAATAAGGCTTGCCATAGTTCCTGCGGGCGTGGATGAAGGAAGCAGCATGTCTGTCACATGGCAGATCGATTCAGAGAGCCCACTGACTGCAACACACACAGCTGTACATTATGACAATGAAAGCCATCCAGGCGTGTTTTCAACAGATATAGGTCCTGCTGCATCAGGCTACACAGGCCTGACAAAAGATTTCGCAGCTGTAGAGTCTCAGGTTCCTGGGGAGTTCACAGCAGCATTTGATGTTCCAGAGGGAGCTGAAAAGGTCTATCTGAGGGCGCATGCAATAATCAGCGGAAAGAACTACTGGACTGATGAGGCTGTTGTGAATGTGAAGAAGATGGCTGAACAGCCAGTACAGCCTGAGCAGCCGCAGGCAAAGGAGTTTGCGATAAGCGCTGATGAGATAAGATTTGACCCTGCTGAGATAACAGTGAAGAATGGAGACAATGTAAGGATAACATTCAATTTCAATGATGATAAGATCTACAAGGGGGGGCTGGACATCAGGAGCGATCATTTCAATGTTGAATACAGGAAGAGCGACGCAGAAAGATCAAAGACAATTGAGTTTATCGCTGACAAGACATTCACTTACACAGGCTACTGGCCAGAATCAGGAATAAGAAAGGCAAGCGGGCAGGTTGTGGTTGAATAAGATAACTGATTGCAGATAAACCATCTGCTTATTAAGGGCAAAGGCCATCCTGCAAAAACTATATAAACAGCAGAATTAAATAGAGCGGTATGCCTTCAAAAAAGAGGAAAAGAGCAGGCAAAGCAAAGGCCATAAAGCCAGGGCAGAAGAAAAAAACTGCAAGGCCTGAAGCAAAAAAGAAAAAGACCCTTTTACAGAAGCCAAGATTCAGGAAAGCTCCTTCTAGGCTGAACAGCATCATACTTATAATACTTGATGGCTGGGGAATAAGGGGTTCTAAGAAGAAGAATGCTATTAAGCTCGCAAGAACCCCAAACATGGATTTTCTTGCAGCCAATTATCCTTCAACAAAGATTCAGGCATCAGGATCTTTTGTGGGCCTGCCAAAAAGACAGATGGGCAACAGCGAGGTCGGCCATATGAATATCGGCGCAGGCAGGATTGTAGGCCAGGAATTTGTGATAATCTCAAAGGCAATAAAGAATGGTTCATTCTATAAGAACAAGAATATCATTGAAGCCTTCAAGAATGGAAATAATATACATATAATGGGTCTTCTGTCAGATGGAGGCATCCATTCCCACATAAGCCATCTATTTGCGCTCCTGAAGATGGCCAAGAAATACAAAAAGTTTGTGCACGTGCATGCTTTCCTTGACGGCAGAGACACACCAAAGAAGTCTGCTGGAAAATATATCAAGCAGCTTGAGAAGAAGCTGAAAGGCATTGGAGAGATAGCCACAATATCAGGAAGATATTATGCAATGGACAGGGACAAGAGATGGGAGAGGACAGAGAAGGCATACAACTGCATTGCTCTCGGCAAGGGGACATATTCAAGAGGCCCTCTTGACGGCCTGAATGAGGCTTATAGGAGAGGGGAGACAGATGAGTTTGTACAGCCTACACTCACATCGCTCTCCTATAAAGGTGTTAGAGACGGCGATTCAGTGATATTCTTCAACTTCAGGGAGGACAGGGCGCGCCAGCTTTCAGATGCATTTGTGATTGATGAGTTCATGAGCTTCAGGAGAGAGAAGAAGAAAGTGCATTTCCTTGAGATGGTGAGGTATGAGAAGGGAGTCAAGCATGTGCATATCGCATTCATGCAGCCGCAGCCAGAGAACACACTCGGAGAGGTTGTCAGCAAAAGCAGGATGAAGCAATTGAGGATAGCAGAGACAGAGAAGTATGCTCATGTGACCTTCTTCCTGAACGGCTCAAGAGAAAAGGTATTTCCAGGAGAGGACAGGGTGCTCATCCCGTCTCCAAAAGTTGCAACCTATGACCTGAAGCCTGAGATGAGCGCATTTGAGATAAAGGATGAAGTCATAAAGAGGATAAAGTCAGGAAAATATGATCTTATTGTGCTGAACTTCGCAAATCCTGACATGGTCGGACATACGGGGATTCTCGAGGCATCAATAAAGGGCTGCGAGGCAGTTGATTCGTGCATTGGGGAGATAGTCAAAGAGATCATTGACATCGATGGAGCTGCGATAGTAATCGCAGACCACGGCAACTGCGAAGAGATGATAGGTAAATGGGAGACAACGCACACAACAAACCCTGTTCCTTTCATCCTTGTGTCTAATTACAAGTATAGTATAAAGAAAAAGGGAGCTCTGTGCAATATTGCGCCGACAATCCTGAAGCTTCTTGGGATAAAGAAGCCAAAGGAGATGGCTGGCGGGATGATCTAGCCTGCATTTGCATACATTTTATCCGAAGCAGGAACTTCTGGTTTTGATCTTAATCCATTAAGCTCTACGTTTTGTGCTACATGTCTTCTGAAAGTGTGGCGGTCTGTATAAAATGGCACAAGAGCTCCGCCATTTTTTATG
>DATDWE010000052.1:0-18705 GCA_035289765.1 Candidatus Nanoarchaeia archaeon | reverse complement strand
GCGTTGCCTGCAATAACCCCCCCTTTAATGTCAATCATGGCCGTATGCATCTCAGGAAGAGGATCCATCCCGCTAACATGGTCTGCAATCTCTGTCCTTACTGCACCATCACTGACTGCATAGATCATGTTTCTGCTGTTCTCTCTTCTTTCACTTACCCATGTCACAGCGATTCTGCCACCGTCATTATTCATGCCAATAGCAAAACCTCTGCAAGGGTTGTCTCTGAACCTTTGCTCCATATTCCTCTGTGCTTCTTCTTCAAGTCCCATATTAATTAAGTTGCCTCATTTGTTTGGCTCTTCTGGCACAATCACATCATGGGGAGCTGATTCAGCCCTGCCAGAAGATGTTACCATCATAAATCTTGCTATATGGTAAAGCGCAGGCAGATTGAGTGCGCCATTAAGGCTCATTCCGCTTCTGATTCCGCCGTCAATCTCTCCTGCTATCTTCCTTACCTTATCACCTTTGAATCTTATGTAAGACAAAACCCCCTGCTCAACAAGAACATCAAGATCAGCAAGAGTGTATTTCTCAATGCTCTGCAGGAATTTCTGCATCTCTCCCCTATAACCCATGCCCTTGTATATTTTGTATTGTTCTCCTCTTATTGGCGCGATTACTCCTGGACTCTCCTCAGCAGCTGCATAAACGCTTCCTGCTGTCACGCTCTGGGCTCCGACTGCAAGAGCCTTTACATAATCACCTGAATAACGGGCGCCTCCATCTGCGCTTACAGGAACCTCAAAATTAACTGCCCTGACAACATCTGCAACAGCATATATCTGGGGAGTTCCAGAGCCTGAGACAAGCCTTGTCTTGCATATTGATCCAGGGCCTATTCCCACGACAATGCCATCTACGCCTGCATCCAGAAGATGCGGCACCCCCTCTGCATTATCAATATTTCCGGCAACAACGTCAACATCAGGGTAATTCTTCTTTATGTACATGACTGTATCAATTCCTATCCTTGTGGCAACATTCGCCTGCTTGACTTCAATGACATCAACACCTGCTTTCACCAGAAGGTCTATCCTCTCCTCAGTGCCTTTGTCTGCAAGCACACCCACTGAAGCGCCTGCAAAAAGCCTTCCATAAGAGTCTGTATTTGGCTTTACTGTCCTGTTTCCATTCTCATCACTGTTAAGGATCCTGTTTATATCTTTTATAGAGTACAATCCACGGAGTCTGCCATCTTTGTAAACTACGCACAATGTTGTAACGCTGGATTGCTTAATGATGTCATAAGCCCTTTCTATGTCTGTTTCCTCAGGTGCTGTGACAACCTGCCCTTCACTCACTTTTCTCATAACATCTCCAAGCCTGATGTTCTTTTTTGGATGCCATATCTTATACAATGTTTCATCAAAGAATCCAAGCAGAGTAGAATCCTCAGTGACAATAGGGAACTCCCTGAATCTCCAGCCTTTTCTCTGCATCTTCTCCTGCATATCTCCTATGGTCACATTAGGGCCGAAAGTGATCGGCCTTTCAATGAAAGCATGAAGATGATGCTTAACAGCGCTTACCTCATCAGCCTGATCTCTTGCTGTCTGGTTGACATGTATTATGCCTAAACCTCCTGCATTTCCCATCTCGACAGCAGTGTCCTTTCCAGTGACATCGCTCATAGCAGCGCTCACCTGCGGAGTCAGGAGCCTGACCCTTCTTGAGAAGAATGTGCCCAGATCAGCTTCTGACGGGCTGACCTCAGAATACCCTGCTCTAAGCGTGATATCATCAAATGTTATGCCGGTTCCGTCCCTATCGCATCTCTGCAGGAGAGTCTCAAGATGAGGGCTCATAGGTTTTTCTCTATACATCTCTCTCATCTTGTCGAACGTCACTACTTCTGATATCCTATGCGTCATCTTGTATATCCTCTATTATTTCAAGCAGACTTCTCATATCTTTCAAGCATCTCCTGCGTCTGCTTTGCGTTCAGTATCATCAATTCCGTGTCTTCTACAGCTGTTCCGAGCAGATAGCACCTTGATTCTATGTCGCTATTGACTCTTGTAAGGTCAGCAACAGCAGCATCTACCTCTTCTCCACTGATTGCTTTCATGAGATTCCGTCTATTATTTTTAGTGTCTATCACTCCTTTTATCATGAACCAGATATGATCTGCCTGGCTGCCATCTATCCTGCCACCGCCGTGCAGACTCAATATGTATGCTCTGACTTCATCCGGCTCAACATAAGGCTTCATCACAATATGTTTTATCCTATCATAAGAATCCTCAACCCCATGGGCTTTAAGGTATGTCTGCACTGCAGATGATGCTATCTTCGGCCCCATCTTGTATATTGCATCCTCGATCTCAACTATGCTGGGCACATAATTGTTTATCTCCTCAACAAGCCTCTCAATTGATATTATTGACAGCATTATTGGATGGAATGCCTCTCTTTTTGTTATTGATCTCCTAAGGTCTCCCTGCTCCCTATATGCAATGACCATATCCTTTATTGGCTGGATCATCCCTCTCATGATGTGCTGGAGCGCCTCTGCGCCTTCTGCAAGGAATGGATTTGCCTTCTGCGGCATTGCAGATGACCCAGACTCTCCTTTCTCAGTCTTCTTCGCAAGCACTCCTCTTGAAGCATAGAGCCATGTGTCTGTTGCTGCTTTCTCAACAACCATGCCTACATTGACCATTGTATCAAGCATTCTTGCAAAGGCTGCATTGGAGTGGTCCTGGTCATTTCCAAGACAGGCATATTCAAGGCCGAACACATCCCCCACAATCCTCCTGTACATATCCTTAATATTTCTGTGCGGTATAACAGGCAGCGCTGCTTTGATATCAACATCAGTTCCTATTGCCCCTGCAATCTTTCCTTCAAGCCTGAACATCTCCTCCCTGAGCAAAGGCTCTGCATGCAGCCTTATCTGCTCTGCAAGATTTGCATATATATGGCCTAAAGTAGTGAGCTGGGCAGCCTGTCCATGGGTTTCAGCAATGCATGTCACATTAATGTATTCTCTTGCTTTAGACTCAAGCGTTGAAACAAGCTTTGACAATGATTCTGTCCACTTGCCCAGGGCTTTCATGTAAAGCTCTCCCTTCACATTGGCATCATTGTCTTCAGAAGTCCTTGCAAAATGGACAACCTTTCTCATCAGCACAGGATCAATCCCTAGCTCATCAGCCCTGAGAGTAACCCACGTGTTTGCTGCAACAACATCATGCTTTGTCCTCTTCTCAATCATCTGCACTGCAGAATAATCCCTTATGCTGTAATCCCCATAGATTGACCTGAGCTTGCTCTTTTCTTCTTCTGTGAATGGCCTGTCAATGAATTTACCATATTGGGGATATCCGCTCACAAGGTCAGTTAGCCCTATGACATATTCAACAGCAAACTTCATCCTTCCCTGAACAAGAGTCTGCTCTGAGCTTATATCCTTAAAGTCCTGGACATATCTTTCGTATCTTCCTGTCGTTATCTCCTGCCCGTCTCCTCTCTCAATTGTCCTTTCCAGCAGGGATTTCTTCCTTTTCTCTGCAAAGGTCTGCTTTGGCAGGCTGAGAGCATCAAGAAAGTCAGAGACTTTGTATCTCTTCTGGTCTTCCAGAAGGCCCTTGTCCTGCATCAGGGCTATGCTTGCATCTGAGAAATTGAAATCTGCTTTCAGCTTCCCTGTTATTTCTTCTAGTGTTTGCATTTTCAGGCTGCCAGTCTCTCAACAATAGTCTCTAATCCTGAGACCACTCTTTCTTCTCTTGGCCTCATGTCAGGCTTGAATGGGATATTGAGCAGATGCTGTATCCCCATTATATACCTGACAGCAATAAGCGCCCTCTCTTCATCGGAATAAGGATTATCGCCTGTTGAATATCCTCTTGCAAATTCTTTTGAATAAGATCTTGGAGTTATCACAACCTGGCCGCTGAGTTTGTACTCTTTCTCGTTTATTCCAGGCTGAGTATCCCTGATATACTCTTCCAGCTCTTTGAATCTTCCCTCCAAGAACAATGTCAACTGGGTTTTATAATCCTCCTTGAGCCAGAACCTTGAAGAGTCCATTGTGAACAGCTCATCCTGGGAGACAACATGCCCAAATCTGTCTCTGCCATGCTCTATTTTTGTGTCTACAAGAATGATGCCGCTTGAATCAAGGAGATCTGAAACTCTCCTAAACGCACTTTTAGCTCCGCTCATAGTATACTCAAGCTCTTTTTCTGTGCAGATCCCATTGTCAATAAGCCATTGCGGACTGACAGTCATATCACTCTCTCCTTTTGTTGAGGGAGTCTCCCACAATAGGGGCAGTTTGCAGTTTGGAAATAATCCCGGAGGTATTGGCCGGCCTGCAAATTCTTTTTCTCCATTCTGCCAGGCATAAAAGAGAGATGTCTTTGTTGTTGTCCTTGCCATATATTCCCTGAGCACATTCTCAAACTTCACAGGAGTCAGGTTTTCTGCTGCAATGACCACTGCATTGCTGTCCAGCCCTGCAATATCATACTGCGAGGTTCCAATCTCTCTTCTTACAAGCTCTCTCATGAAGTTATGGTTCATTGCAAGAATCTGGTCTTTGAACGGGATAATGCCTCTGCCTACATCATGCGTTGAGATTCTTTCAGATCTGACCATTATCCTCAGGGGCACTCCTGATCTGTCATACAATTCAGGATTCTCAAACTCAACCCTTACATTCTGCACCTCTTTGCCTTTTTCTATGTCGGTAAATTCAGTGACTGTGTAATCTTTTCTCTGTATATTCTGTATGTAATTCTCCCATGTTTTCTTCTTCATAACAAAGTTTCCTTTGCCACCATATATCGAGTCAGAGACCTTTCCTGGCTGGACAATAAAGCCTTTAAGCTTTGGGACAACTCCGCTGTCAAGAATCTCCTGTGTTGTTCTGGTAACACCTTCATTCCTCATATAATCATCAATGATATTCCTTACCTTCACTTCAGATAGATACACTACATCTCCCATCTCATAACACCCCGCTCTGCAGTTCTTTCAGCTCCTCGCAATTCATGAAAAAGCCTAGAAAATCCAATACCTTTACCACGCATTACTGGAGCCCCCATAAATAAGGTATTTCATATCTGATTTATATTTGTTTCTGTTTTATTTATTATTCAATAGTGAAAGAAACAGCAGTTTTTGTCTCAGTTCGGTGGAGAATCATCCTATATAATCCTTATGCTCCTTCTTGGGCTTCATTATCTCATTGATGTCCTTTACCTTCTTTGCGAGCTCTTCCTCAATGTCCTCAATCTCTCTGTTGATTGACTGCACATCAAGATCAAGCGAAAGCTTCTTGTTGAGTATCCTCAGGACCTCCTTGCTTCCTTTCACGCCAAGGTAAAGGGGATGGCCATATGTCTCTGCGAGGAGGCACACTCCGTTTATATTCTTCTCCTTTGCAAGCCCTATCAATAATCCTGTAACGCCCACAATCGGGCCGACTACGCCAAAAAGGTTCCTGCTGATCTTCTCCCCTTTCCTGTACTTCTCAATCATCTTCTTTGATGTACCTGTGCAGTACACCCTAGGCTTCTCTGGTATGTCAGGAAGGCCGATCCCTCCGAGAGTGATAAGCTCGCTGCCATTCAGCTCCTTAAGTATATCAAGCACCTTGTGCGAGAATTCGTATGATGATTCCTCATCAAGAGGCTGTATGTCGCCTGCAAGGAATATGAGGTCCCTCTTGCCCTTCCTCTTCTTGTAGAACAGTTCGACAGTCGGGAGCTCAACAAGATTATCTTCATTCACAAAGACAGAATGGGGGAAGGAATGCGAGTATATCTCCATTATCTTCTTTGCATTGAGCCTGTCGACCATGAAGTCAACAGCCACTTTGCCAACATTGCCGATGCCTGGCAGGCCCTCTATAAGTATAGGATTCTGGAGATGGGGCATCTTCTGCAGAAATTTCTTTATTCGCAAAGTCATTCAAACCACATAAAAAAAGAAAAGAAGGTTGTTTAAATAGTTTGTTGTTCAGGCTGCTTTCTTTACAGGGTAAAGATATTCAACGTTCTCTCCATTGAATGCTTTTAGATCAACTCCTGAATACTCTGCACCTTCCTTCACCACAGGGCCTCCAATCCTTCCGACAGCCTTGGCTTCAAGACCCATATCTTTTATCATCTTGATCGCTTTGTCCGGATCCTTTGTAGTGATAAATCCATCATTGCCCATAGGCCACTTGCCATAAGCATCTCTGGTGGCAGTATTCATCGCATCTGACAGCTGTATTTCTCTCCTGTCAGGCTCAAACAATCCCTCCATGTGCACATAGAATCCATTTTCAGCAAGAGGTCTTGCAAGCTTTCCGTTATAAGCTCCGCCGCTCATATGATATACGCTTGTCGCGACATTCTCATCAAGAAGCTTCTTGAAAACAGGATACAAGACTGTTGAAGGCTCTGCAAGGAACTCAAGCATTTCACGGCCTTCAGGAGTATCCTGGTATTCCTGACCAAACAATTTCACAGCAATCTTTCTTTTGTCGCTTATTCCATTAGACCTTGGATTAGGTTTCCCTCTTATTGCAATAAGATGTTCCCCTATGCTTGGCTTAGGCGGGTTCATAAGCCTCTCCTCATCAATCAGGCTGATTGCCGCACCGCTTATGTTGTATGCAGGGACACCTGGCTTATAACTCATAATTCTATTACCAACCTGCTCAAACTCAAGGAAAATAGGAACTCCAATCTGCTGTCCCAGAGTTCCTGTATGCGCCAGTATGCTGTTAACAGGGATATCTCCATTCATCTCGCACATTCCAAATAACCCTAATGCTCTTGCACCTGACTTTGCAGTGTCATCAAGATTCATTGCAGCGAAATCTGCAAGGCCTCTTTCATATGCTCTTAATCTTTCGTAGAACTCTGTCTTAGTTCCGATTCCATCAAGGTTCATATGCACTGCCATCCCTTTATGGTCAAACCTTGCATAGGTTGTGTTACTCACTATTGCCATCCCTTTTTTGATAAATAAAGAATATAAATTATAGTCTGTGATATCAACACTTCTTATAATGCTTATCATTGTCCCCATCACATTTGCCTGTATAGCAGGATTAACCCTTGGTCCAAGTATGGCATTCTCTCCATTCATTATTACGAGCTTATTATCGTTTGCCATACTTACCAGGGCATTTGCTATCGATTCAAGCATTGCGATATCTCCTGTATTAGAGTCTATTACATTTCCAAAAGCTATAGGAGTAGCACCAATTCTCTTTGAATCGCCAACAAGCCTTTTGACCATGGAAGCGGCATGTGATGCAGGATCAGTCTCTCTTGGGTCACCGCCCGCTGTGTGGATTATCATCTCATAATCATTAGGGATATGCAGAACACGTTTCCTGCCAGCATAGACATCAACAAATTCACAATTCTTCAGGGTAGGGGCGGTTACAATCTCAAGCAGGTTAGAACCCTTATCTCCCTTTTCAACAATATCAAGCAGATATTCATCAACTTTACCACCCATCACACCCACCTCATAAGACCTTTTTCAAAGTGATACCATGATGTTTTATATACCTTTGCTGTCAACGTTCGGTTAGGAAATAAGATATTGTAAAAATAAGATTTTTCTTTTGTATGCATGCCACCTCCTTGGCGGCTCGACGGCCTGCTCACTACGTTCGCAGTCCTACTCGGAATCCCGCAGGGAGCAACCCCTGCCTCGTCGAGCGCCACGGTGGCGTGCTACGAGCCGGGGGACGGCCCCTCCGGGGTGGCGAGTAGGGCAAAGCCGAAGGCTTTGACCGTAGCACCGCCACCGCGTGGCGCAATAATATTCACTAGCTTGATAGTACCTAAAATAATCACAAAACTTTATATACAACCAATATATAAAATGCCAATAGCAGTAGCTTTTATTGTATATTCATCAAAAGAGGTATCTGATGGAATTCGGCTTTCCGCTTGGAGCTTGGGCATTCGTATCGCTTGCTGTTCTTGTAATAATATACCTCATCAGGCCAAGGCCAAAGGATCTCACAATCCCTTCTCTGATGTTCATAATAAAAGACACAGGCAAGACCATAAAGAGCTCTTTCCTTGAGAAGCTCCTCAGGAATCTCATATTCCTTCTTCAGCTCATTGCTCTTGGAGTGCTGGCGCTCGCATTCATGCAGCCCATAATGAATATCGCCTATGACTCTGCTGCAGCAAACACAGTCGTAGTGCTTGATGCATCAGCAAGCATGGCAAGCCAGGACAGGTTCCAGGATGCAGTAGGCATAGCAAAGGACTCAATGAAAGGAGATGTCAGCATAGTGCTTGCAGAGGACTTTCCTGTGCTGCTTCTCACAAAGGGAAGTGAGATGAAGGCAAAAGGCCTTCTATCAGACATAAAGCCTAAAGATGTGGGCACAAATCTCGGGGATTCCATGCTCCTGGCAAAGGACCTTCTGGAAGGGGAAGAGGGCAGGGTGCTTGTGCTCAGCGACTTTGTGTACACCACAGGCCCTGATCCGGATGTCGTGAAGAAGATACTTGAGGCAGATGGCGCTACAGTTGACTTCGTGAACCTTGCAGAGAAGGGAGACAATGCAGGGATAATAGATCTCATGATCACAAGGCATTTCACAGAGGTATTCATAAAGAATTATAACGAGAATGACAAGCAGCTCACAGTAAGTGTCGTGAATGACAACAAGGAGATAAAGAAGGTTTCCATGGCAATAGGGGCAGGCTCTGTGGGCTCATTTGCATTCGATACCCCTGAAGGCCAGACAGAGATCAGGATCAATGAGAAAGACGACCTCATGGCAGACAATACGGTATATCTCAGCGCTCCTGAGATGGTCAGGATAAATGTGCTTCTTATCACCAACAACGTCAACATATACCTCAAGAATGCGCTTGAGGCATCAAAGGACATAGACCTTGACATTGCTGAGCCGCCCATATTGCCGAAGTTTGACAGATATGATATCATAATCCTGGGTGATTTCGACAGCACAAAGCTGCTCACAGGGACTCTTGAAGACCTGAAGAAATGGATTGAGGGGGGAAAGAGCATCATAATCACGGCAAACACAAAATCCAATGAGGTGAACTTCAAGGGGCTCATTCCTGTTGCCCTAAAGGAACGGGTTGACCAGGTCTCATCAAAGATATATTCATATTCAGAGTCAAGGGAGGAGAAATATGATTTCACTGAGGAAGATGATCTCGAGTTCGGCTCCACAAACCAGTACTTCCTTGCAAAGGCTGAGAACGGCTCTGTGATCTATGCAATGACTGCTGACTCAACACCAATAATCGTCTCCTCAAAAAGGGGAGAGGGCAATGTAGTGTATTACGGCATAATAGACCGCCTTGCCACATTCAAGGCATCAACATCTTATCCTGTCTTCTGGAACGATCTTGTCAATTCCCTTGTAGGCACAGAGGACATACTGAGCTTCAATTACCCCACAGGAAAGATACTTCTTCTCGGCGAAGAGACAAGAGTGAGGACTCCTTCAGGCACTCTTAATACAGACAGGCTGCTCCTTGACAGGGCAGGATTCTACACATTCAGTGAGCGCACAATTGCCGCCAATCTCCTGAATGAGATGGAATCTGACATAAACAAGGAGACTGAGTTCAAGACAGTCACCAGCAAGGATTACTCTGCAGGAAATGTTGAAAGGAGGAAGGACATCAACATAGAGAACTATCTTGCGCTCATTGCCCTTGCTGCAATCCTCGCAGAGCTGTTCATTGTCAAATACCGGGGTGACCTATGACTATAGGAGATATAATGATCAATCTGCTGGCCAGGGTGCCCACGCTTGAGCAGCTCTCCCAGATTACCCACTTAAGGTACCCTTATGTCCTGCCTATCTTCATAGTGTTTGCGATAGCTGCCATAATCCTCATATACAGGAATTTCATAAAATTCAGCAGCAGGGATGAGCAGGCAGCTTATCTAAAGAGCAAGAGATGGATGAGGATATTTGTTGTCTTCTCAAGGATAATCATACTCCTGTGCCTGTTCTTTGCCCTTGCCTCCCCATTCACTTTTGAGGAGAAGGTTGTCTCAGGCGACCTGTCTATTGTCATCATGGCTGACAATTCCACATCATTTGAGCTCTTTGACACAAACCTTGCCAATGATCTGAAGAAAGACCTTGAACTGAGCTTCCCTGCATACATGAAGTATGTCGCGACAGGAGACAGGTCCCCTATAGCAGACGGGATGCTGGGCGGGCTGAGGGGCAATGACAACATACTTCTTGTGAGCGACGGCAACAACAACTATGGCAAGAGCCTGAGGGATGTTGCTTTGTTTGTCGCCAGCCTGAACTCAACGATCAATGCAGTGCGGCCAGAGCCAGTGCATGACGATACAAGCATTGTGATAAGGGGGCTTGACAAGGCAGTGAGAGGCACTGAGCTCACATTCGTGGCAAGAGTCACTCAGGTAGGCTCTGAGAAACCTTACCACATAAAGGTCACGCTCGGCAACAAAGTGGTGATCGAAGAGGACGGAATAGGTTCGCAGACATACACATTCACAAGAAAGCTCGGGGAGGGCTACCATAAGATTGAGGCAGAGGTAGCATTGAATGACGGATCAGAGGATTACTTCCCTGACAACAATCTGTATTACAGGACAATAGAGATCCTTGAGAGGCCTAAGATGTTCCTCTGGTCAAAGAAGGAATCATACTTCTATAGTTTCATGACCGAGCTGTTCAACTTCGGAAGAGAGGACACTCTTCCGGATGACCTCAGCGAATATGTCGCTGTGATAATGAACGACATAAGCATAAATGAGATCAGCCCTGCAGAGTATGAGAGGCTGGTTGACTTTGTGCTCAATGGCTCAGGCCTGATAGTGTATGGAGGCACAAACTCGTATGACCGAGGAGGCTACAGGAATTCACTGTTCGAGACAATACTTCCTGTGAACACAAAGAGCTCAGAGCCTGATGAGACCCAGAAAGAGAAGGTGAATGTAATACTTGTGATTGACATATCAGAGAGCACAGGAGGGCTCTTCAGCGCAGGAGGGGACAAGAAGGTTGATGTTGAGAAGTCCCTTGCAATAGGCATGCTTGACTTCATAAAGGAGGACAGCCAGGTCGGAGCAGTTGCATTCAATGCAGAGGCATTCCAGATATGGCCTCTCTCCCCGCTTACATCAAGATATGACCTTGAGGACAGGATAGGAAGACTGAGAGACGGCGGAGGGACAAACATCGCAAAGGGAATTGAGAAGGCAGCCGAGATGTTCCAGGGAGTGAGCGGAAGCAACAACATCATAGTCATATCAGACGGAGTGACAAGCTCTCCTCCAGAAGCTCTTGCTGCTGCTGAGAGGGCAAAGAGAAAGGGCATAACAGTGTTCACTGTCGGAGTGGGAGGAGACACATCAGAGATAACCATGAAGAACATAGCATATGCAGGAGGAGGCCATTACTACAGGCCCGCGCAGTCCCAGAGGCTTAAGATAATCTTCGGAGAGCCTGAAGAGGACGAGACATGCAATGACAATAAGAAAAAGGTAGTGGTGCTTGAGCCCAACCATTTTGTCACAGAGGGCATTGAGGTTGAAGCAGTCCTTACAGGC
Source organism: Candidatus Nanoarchaeia archaeon (assembly GCA_035289765.1). Classification (GTDB taxonomy): domain Archaea; phylum Nanobdellota; class Nanobdellia; order Woesearchaeales; family UBA12501; genus WJJV01. The sequence continues at coordinate 7,146 of DATDWE010000052.1, read as the reverse complement.
CATAATTATGCGTCTCCAAAGTCAACAGGCACAGTGCTCCTGTCAACATGCGACGGAAAGCCTATAATGACCACATGGAGGTACGGCCTTGGAAGGGTTGTCTCAATGTCTACTGATGACGGAAGCAGCTGGAGCGGAGAGCTTCTGAGCGCAGAGAATTCAGAGGTCCTCACAAGGATGATCAACTGGGCAATCGGCGACCCCACAAAGAACAGGGACTTTGATGTTGATGTGAGCGACGGCAACATAGGGGATCCTATAAAAGTCATTGTCAAATCCAAAGACAGGCCTGAGTCAGACCTTGTTGACTTCACGCAGGTCGACAGCATGCATTATGAAGGATGGTTCACGCCCCAGAGCACAGGGTTCTTTGACTTCTTCGGCTCCACAGTTGCTGTGAACTACAAGAAAGAGCTTGAGAAGACAGGATTCAACAACGAGCTTATCGAGCTCGTCAAGGCAACAGGCGGAGAGGTGTTTGAGCCTGATGACCTAAAAGGCATGATAAACAAGACAAAATCATTGTCAAGAAGGACAGAGACCAGGGAGAAGGACATCAGAGGGCCTTTCCTGATAGCTGCTCTTGCTGTCTTCCTGCTGGAAATAATAGTCAGGAGAATAGCAGAGATGATATGAACATGGTGCAATTCACATAGGCTGGAATAAATAGGCCTTTATATAATATACTCGCATACTGCATAAACAAGGGCCAGACCCGCAAAATATTTAAAAACAGAGCCTGATAAAACAATAGGAAGGCAATAAAAGAGGTTAAAATGGCGTATATAAAAAAGAACGTGAACCTGTTCCTGCTTTTTGTCATAGTCCTGATTGTGGTAGCTCTTGCAGGCCTTACCTCTTATTATCATTCCACATACCAGAATCTTTCAACATCCTATGATGTGAAGCTCAGCGAGATAACCAACCTTCTTGATGACCTGAACGAGCAGAGATCCAGGCTCAACCAGACAACATACGAGCTTAACATAAAGGAGGAGAGAGAATCAGAGCTGTCAGGCCAGTATCTTGACATAAGGGAGGATTATGATAAGGTGCGCGACGATCTTGACAAAACAAAATCTGACCTTAAGGATACACAGGATTCTCTGGCAGCAACCGAACTCAGCCTCATAAGCTCCCAGAACCAGATAAGCGCCCTCACTGCAACAGTCGGAGAGCTCCAGTCGCAGATAAATTCTCTTGAGGATGACAAGGCAGACCTCTATAACCAGATAGATGACATATGCGATTATATCCAGAGCCACAACCTGAGCCAGCCAGGAGAGTGCAACTGATGAGGCAGTTCATTGATGTTGTCAGAGAAATAAGGGGGACTCTTGCGACCATCATAATATTCTTCATATTGCTTGACTCAATAATAGTGTTCCTCATAGTGTTCCTTGTGCTGTCAATACTTGACCTATACCCCCTGACAGCCATCATACCTGCAGTCTTTTACATGATCATGTCTTTCTACAGGGAGACAAAGCTTAACAAGATAAGGATTGTTGAGAAATATTATCCTGAGCTCAATGAGAAGCTCAGGACAGCAGCAGACTATGCCTCAGTTGACAATGAGGTTGTCAATGAGCTGCACAGGGAGGTCATAGATGAGCTTAAGAAGGTGAGCGCCTCATCATTCTTCAACAGGAAGGAGACAATAACAAAGATAGCGTCAGTTGTCCTGATATGCTTTGTTATCATATTCATAACGACGCTGAACCTGAACCTTGGGGCGTACAAGACAAAGCTCTTTGACAAGATAAAGGACAAGATGTCTGAGCTGGAAGGCGGAAGCGACAGCAACGGAGTGCTTGGGGTACCTCTTGGAGGCACAGGAGGCAACCAGGACATCTATGGCCAGAGATCAATAGCATTCCTTGGCGAGGATGAGATCGAGGTGCAGCTGAAGCCCTCTTCATACGAATTCATAATACGCGATTCAGGCGAGGTAGAGGAGCAGGAGGAGTTCATGTCTGACCTGCCCCCCGATATCACTGCTGTGGAATCAAGGAATTACAGGGAGAGCATCCCTGACGAGAAGGACAAGCAGCAGCTGATAAAGAACTATTTCAAAAAACTTGCGGAGGGATAATATGAGAAACTATAAAGAGGTTTTTGACACTCTCTTCAATTCAGTGGGGAAGGTAGTCATAGGGCAGCATGAGGTCGTTGAGCAGATATCTGCAGCAGTGCTTTGCGATGCAAATGCCCTGCTTGAGGGCTATCCCGGTCTTGCGAAGACCCTTCTTGTGAAGACTGTCGCAGACCTCATGGACCTCAGGTTCAGCAGGATCCAGAACACGCCTGACCTGATGCCGTCTGATGTCACAGGGACATACATCATTGAGGAAAGGAATGGTAGGAGAGAATTCAAGTTCCAGCAGGGCCCGGTCTTTGCGAACATTGTCCTTGCTGATGAGATAAACAGGGCAACACCCAAGACGCAGTCTGCGCTACTTGAGGCAATGCAGGAGAAGCAGGTCACAGTAGGAAACAACACATTCAAGCTTGATCTTCCTTTCTTTGTTCTTGCAACGCAGAACCCGATAGAGCAGGAGGGAACATATCCGCTTCCTGAGGCCCAGGCAGACAGGTTCCTTTTCAAGATAAAGGTGGGTTACCCGACTCCTGAGGAGGAGCTCAGGATAGTTGACATGTACACTGCAGAGGAGCCTGAGCACAAGCCAAAGGTAGTGATAGACAAGAAAAGCCTCATTGCGCTCCAGAAGATAACCAGGCAGATCCCAATAGCGCATGACCTAAAACAGAGGGTCGTGAAGATAGTGACAGAGACAAGGAAGCAGAAGGATCTCATTGAGTACGGAGCATCGCCAAGAGCATCAATAGGCCTTGTCCTGGCAGCAAAGGCAAGGGCGCTCATAAACGGAAGGAACCATGTGAGCTCAGAGGACATAAACTCAATGGCTTTCCCTGTCATGAGGCACAGGATAATACTCAACTTTGAGGCAGAGAGAAAAGGAATGAATCAGGACGATGCGATAAAGCAGATACTTGATAAAGTCAAGTGAGGTATTTGCAGTCTTTAGAAGGATTGCTGCACTTCATTTAACTGGTTATTGTGCTAATCTTTCCAAGCCTCGCCTTGGAAATGTCTGCACTTGATAAAAATGGTTATGGTGCATTTTCCTCCAAGCCTCACCTGATTCGCTGCAATTTCAATGTGGCGAGGTTGGATGTGTGCCTTGAATCAATAATAATAGCAAGACGCCGCCCTGACGCAGACGAGGCGAGGGTCGGCTCCTACGGAGTGCCGAGTAGGGCAAAGCCGAAGGCTTTGACCGTCTGCTGTCAGGAGGGCGGCGTCTTTAAGAATCATTTGCTGCCATAATCATTGTTGCCAACATAATAATAAAGACCCCAACTAAGATTTAAAATGATAACCACAGAATTCCTTGACCAGCTTGACAAGTTCCAGCTGATTGTGAACAAGAGAGTGACCTCCAATTATTCCGGAGAGAAGAGATCAGTGGCAGCAGGAAGAGGGCTTGTGTTCAAGGACCACAGGATGTATGCGCCAGGAGATGACATCAGGGCCATTGACTGGAGGGTCTATGCAAGGACAGATGACCTCTATGTCAGGAGGTATGAGGAGGAGAGGAACCTTTCTGTGCACATAATCCTTGACGCTTCTGCAAGCATGGGCTTCGGCAAGCACCTGAAGAAGTTCGACTATGCCTCAATGCTCGGCGTAGGCTTCGGCTACCTTGCGATGAAGAGCAATGAGAAGTTCCAGTTCTCCACATTCTCAGAGGACCTTGTGCTCTTCAGGCCAAAGAGGGGCATGAACCAGCTTGCCAGCATGGTGCACTATCTCAATAATGTGAAGATAGGCGGAAACTCTAAGTTCGCTGAGTCAATATTCAAGTACAAGAAGATGATCAGCTCAAGATCCCTCATAGTGATAATCTCTGATTTCCTCTTCAATCTCGATGACATAAAGAAGTCGCTCTACTTCCTTGGAGACCATGAGATAAAGGTGATCCAGGTGATTGACCCTATTGAGAAGGACTTCATAATCTCAGGCGACCTCAAGCTCCATGATTCTGAGACAAAGGAGATGCTTAAGACGCACATAAGCCCGAGGCTCAGGATGGAATACATAGACAGCCTCAGACACCATCTTCTGGAGATAGAGAAGACATGCGACACTTTAGGGATAGATTTCTTCTCAATAACAACTGACACGCCTATATTCGATGCTTTCTATGCAATATTGAGATAATTCTTGCATAAATTTTATATAATCATATTCAAACCTATGCTAAAAAAGAGGTTCTGGGGTTTGGCACGCCTTTATTCATAAACTGGTTGATAATATGATACCTCCATTGGACATAATCGCAGGAAATCTCGAGGCAAAGGAAGAGACCATCATCTTCAACCTCCTCAACAGGGCGCAGTACAGGCACAACCCTGCTGTTTATGATCCTGGAAAGAGCGGTTTTGCAGGCTTTGCAGGCAGCCTGTTCGACAAGAGGCTCATGGACCAGGAGATGCTCGATGCAGGATACGGAAGGTTCACAAGCCCTGAAGAGAGGCCTTTCAACAGGAATCTTGCGTCTGCTGAGAGAGATTTTGAGGTTATTCCCACAGGAATAATTCTGGCTGACCTGAATCAGGTCAACCTCACAGCAGAGATCAGAGCTGCCTATCTTTCTTTAGTTCCGCGCATCTGCGGACAGGGTGAAGACAAGCATTTCGGCTCAAGCGCAGAGCATGATGTGGCTGCTTTCAGGGCAATATCAGAGAGAATACATTATGGCGTATTCTATGTTGCTGAGAGGAAATTCCTGGATCACCCTGAAAAATATACTCCATTGATAGAATCATGCAATCCTAAAGGATTGACTGCGCTTCTCACGCGGTCTGAAGTAGAAGAAAGGATCCTCAGGAGAGTGATGGAGAAAGTGAACCTTTACCAGAGCGGAGCCAATCCAAAGACAAGGAAACTTGTTGATCCTGATGTCATTGCTGCATTCTACAGAGAGCACATAATCCCGCTCACAAAGAAAGGAGAGGTCCAGTATCTTTTAAGCAGGAAGCTTCATCAATAAAAGCCTATTCTGGTGTGAAAAGGTGCATCAAAGACTATAAATACTATATAGAACTGTCCAAAACCTTCTATCCTGCCTCTGAAAGCAGTTTATAGCCATTTAAGCCCTTTTAAATCAAAATATTTATATACTAAACTGTATTCTAGTATACACATTATGGCAAAAAGGCCAGGAACCTCTGAAGAAGGCGGCATAGACTATACTATGGCCAAATTCAGGCTCAGATATAAGGGCGTGTTTGACTGGGAAGGCCTCTATAAGACAATGAGAGAATGGTTCAAGGAGAGGGAATATGACTTTCTTGAGACAAGGTACAAGCACAAGATGAGGTCTGGCGGATTAGCAGAGCTTGAGATAAACTGGAAATGCTGGAGAGAGGAGACAGAGTATGTCAAGAACTGGATAACTGTCTATTTCCACATATGGGACTTCAAAGAGGTTGATGTCATCAAGAACGGCAAGAAGATGAAGCTCTCAAAAGCAAGGATGCTCATTGAGATTGAGCCGTGGATTGAGCTTGACTATGAGGGAAGATGGGCAGGCTCACTTCTGAAAAGGAAGCTTAGGGATTTCTACAACAGGTTCCTCTACAGGGTTGAGATAGAGTCGCTGTGGGAGGACAAGCTGTGGTACAACAGCAACAAGCTCCTCCAGCTTGCAAAAAGATACCTCGAGATAGAATCAGAGAGCGAGGCATTTGACGATTACTGGTGACTGAAAGATGGGCGAGAAACAGAAGCTTTACGGCAAATCCTTCAGCTATGAGGGGATATTCGTGTTCAAGCACATGTTCTATGAGATGGACAGCTGGCTCAGGGAGCACTGGTATGACAAGTTCGAGAAATGGAACGAGCAGCAGGTCAAGCCAGACGGAACAAAGCAGGTGGCCTTTGAGTTTGTGCCATGGAAGAAGTTCACTGATTATTTCAAGGGAACCATAAAGATCGAGGTGATGTGCACCAATCTCAGGGATGTTGAGGTTGAGTATGACGGCCAGAAGATAAAGGCCCAGCAGGGAAAAGTTGATGTGAAGCTTACAGGGTATCTTATTGTTGATTATGCATGGTTCTATGGCAGCAGATGGACAACCCCCATGCTGTACTTCCTCAGAGACCTTTTTGACAAGTTTGTGAACATAAGATACACAAGGAAATACAGGAGGGTCATCGTTGACAATGTGGATGAGATATCTGCAGTCATGCAGTCATATCTCAACACCCAGCAGTACAAGCTCATGAGGCGCTCTGAGCACAAGCACCTCGGCTATGTGAAATAGCGCGGAGAAATCAAGATGACAGAGAAAGAAGTCCTTGAGGATATGGAGAAAGAGCTTCTTGTAGACAGGTATGGCCTTGATTATGAGGGCGTGTTTGACTTTGAAGGCCTGCTCAAGAGGATTGATGATTGGTGCAGGGACAATGACTTCCATCTTGAGATACTCTCAAGGAAGGACAAAGTGACTTCTGAAGGCAGGAAAATAAGCATAGGCTACAACATTTACAGGAAATGGAAGAAGATGTATTTTACGGTAATAGGATTTGATCTTTCGATAGAAGACATGAAGGACATCGAGGTTGAGGTTGACGGCAGGATGAGGAACCTCAACAAGGGAAAGGTCGATGCCATATTCCACAGCTTCCTCATGACAAGCATAAAGGCAAGATGGGAGACAAAGGGCTACCTCTATTTTCTGAGGGGAATCGTGGACAAGTTCATCTACAAAGTTGACAAGCCTGCCTATAGGGGGATTGTCGTTGAAGATACATATAACCTGATAAATGAGGTCAAGGGATCCCTTAACATCTATGCCCACATCGGAGGAGGAAAGCCTCCAACAGGAAGGCTGAAGGGCGGATGGGTCTGAATTCTGGAGTATATCGCACATAACAACCTTTTTATATATAACTAAACCAGCCCATAAAAGACCTGGCACAGTGCGAGGGTAGCAAAGCCTGGTCAAATGCGCAGGACTCAGAATAAAGCTGCGGTGCGACACTTAAGACCGGCTTCAGGTGAGATATCCTGTTCCTTAGTGGATTCGGGGGTTCGAATCCCCTCCCTCGCATTT
>DATDWE010000051.1:0-4495 GCA_035289765.1 Candidatus Nanoarchaeia archaeon | reverse complement strand
AGAAGAAGGTCATAAAATTGCTGGAAGTCCTGAAGAACCAGTCAGAGGCGCACAAGAAAAACCTTGAGGTCCTGAGGAAAAAGGTGGAAAATGCTTAAGAGAGAGGAGATTGAGGATTATTTCAGGGAGATAATCAAGCTTGAGAATGACATGGTTTATTATTATGAAGAGTTTGAGAAGGTTCTGAAGAAAAAAGAATGGAAAGAGGTTGTAAGAGCGATAAAGAAGCAGGAGATTGCCCATGTTAAGATAGCAGAAGAACTTTTGAAAATTGCTGGCACTGAATAGTTTATCCGAAATACCTCGGCTTCTCCTCAGTCATCTCCTTTGCCCTTGCTGACCTGAACTTGTCCTGCAGCTCATTGTATTCCTTGTCAATCTCCTTTGTGACAGAAGGGCTTACCTTCTTGAGAGCTTCATCAAAATTCTTCATCCCAACTTCCTTTGCCTTGATATCCTTTCTGAGCGCAAGGATTGCTGCTTCCCTGCACACTGCCTCAATGTCTGCTCCGACATAGCCTTCTGTCTTATTAGCCAGGTAATATAACAGTTTGTCCTTGTCAGCCAAATCGATAATTTTGATTTCTGATTTTTTTGTTTTTAATTCTTCTTCTTTTATTGGCTCATCAGCAGCCATTCTTGATGCTGTATTTACTTCAATCTTTTTATCCTTTAGTTCATTTATTATTTTCTTTAATTCATCTTTAGTTAGTTTTATTGGCATGTCTTTTGTATGTATCTCAAATATCTTTTTTCTTCCTTCTTTGTCAGGGATTGGCGCCAATACTATCCTGTCAAACCTACCGGGCCTCAGCAGGGCAGTGTCAAGCATGTCAGGCCTGTTTGTCGCAGCCATTACAACAATGTCGTTCATTTCTGTGAGCCCGTCCATCTCAGTGAGTATCTGATTCACGACAGTCTCTGTTACATGGGATCCTACCTGTATCCCTCTTCTTGGAGCAAGAGAGTCAATCTCATCAAAGAATATGATAGCTGGCGCGACCTGCCTTGCCCTCTCGAAAACCTTCCTCACTCCCCTCTCGCTCTCGCCGACCCACATTGACAATAGTTCTGGCCCTTTGACAAGTATGAAGTTTGCTCCAGACTCAGTGGCAACTGCCTTTGCAAGCATTGTCTTGCCTGTACCAGGAGCGCCATAAAGAAGTATGCCGCGAGGCGGTCTTATTCCAACTCTTGTGAATGCATCAGGATACTTCAGCGGCCATTCAACAGCCTCTTTGATCTCCTGCTTGACACCCTCAAGGCCTCCGACATCCTCCCATTTGGTATTCGGCACCTCAACAAGGACTTCCCTCATTGCAGAAGGCCTCACAACCTTCAATGCCTCCTTGAAATCCTTCTGTGTTATCTTCAACTTCTCAAGAAGCTCCTTTGGTATTGCCTCTTCCTCCTGCAGCTTCAGCTCCGGAAGTATCTTTCTCAGCACAATCATCGCAGCCTCTTTTGCAAGGGCAGCAAGATCTGCTCCTACAAAGCCGTGCGTTATGTCGCCTATGTTCTTCAGGCTCACATTCTTTGATAGAGGCATGTTCCTTGTGTGGATCTTGAGTATGTCAAGCCTTCCATTCTTGTCAGGCACTCCTAGATCTATCTCTCTGTCAAATCTTCCTGGCCTTCTAAGCGCAGGATCAAGGAGATTGGGCATATTTGTTGCGCCAATAACAACTACCCTTCCTCTGCTCTTAAGGCCGTCCATCAGAGTAAGAAGCTGCGCAACAACCCTTCTCTCAACCTCTCCTCTGGTCTCCTCTCTTTTGAGGGCAATTGCATCTATCTCATCAATGAATATTATTGAAGGTGCGTTCTTTTCTGCATCCTCAAACTTGCGCCTGAGGTTTTCCTCTGACTGGCCATAATATTTAGACATTACCTCTGGGCCATTTATCAGAATAAAATTAGACTGCGTCTCATTAGCAACTGCCTTTGCAAGAAGCGTCTTTCCTGTTCCAGGAGGGCCGTGCAGAAGAACCCCTTTGGGAGCATCAATCCCAAGCCTCTCAAATATCTCAGGATGCTTCAATGGAAGCTCCACCATCTCGCGTATCTTCTTTATCTCTTCCTGCAGTCCGCCAATATCTTCATATGCCACTTCAGGGACAGTCTCTTCCTTGACTTCAATTGCCTCTGGATTCAGTGTTATGTCTGTCAGGTCTGTGATGAGCACTGCGCCCTGCTTTGGATTTGCGTCAGCAACAATAAATTTCAGGTCGCCAAAGCCAAATCCCATAAGGCTTTCATCAAGCATTGAGAAAACATCCTCAAAGAATGGGCTCTCTGCCATTGTTGTCTTTCTCCTCTTTGTTCCCCCCATGGCGATTATGTCTCCCTTCATCACAGCCCTTCCAAGGAGATTCTGCTTGAAGACATTCGGGGGGGCCCTTACCTGTATCCCTTTCTTTGCCGGAGCGATTGTTATCTTCTTTGCCTCTTTTACCTCTGCTTTGCCGACCTTGACCACTTCTCCTATGCCTGTCTTTGCGTTCCTTCTTGTGATTCCATCCATCCTGATTATGTTAAGGCCTATGTCACCAGGATATGCCCTGTCAACAACAGCCACTGTATCCCTTCCGCCTTTAAGCTCTACAATATCGCCTGCCCTGACACCGATCTCGTGCATTATACCTGAATCTATCCTGACAATTCCCTTGTTCACATCATCCTGGATTGCCTCAGCAACTTTCAGATTCATTGTTTTTTGCATTTTTAAGGCCTCTTAAGCATATTTCCTTATATAAGAAACTTATAAAGTTTGCGGTTCGGAAGCATATATCAAAAGAGAAAATCAAAAGAATTTATTTCTTTGCCCCTGTTGTCACATTGCTTGACACTTTTGGCATCGGTATTGGAGGAGGAAGATTGAGCTCCTTGCTGAATATCAATGCCTGGATATTGCACCTGTTAAGGATTGAGTTGATAATAGGCTCCATGAACTGGTTTGGAAGCTTCTTGTCCTTTTTCCATCCTTTAAGAAGGTCCTCAACGCTCTTTTCATCGCTGACATCAAGGACATTGCCCTCAAAGAGTATCTGCGCGATGTCCGGCTCATACACTGATTTGAATTCAAACTCCACTTTCAGCCCCTTCTGCTTTATCTTTCCAAGGGACATGTCAATAGAGCTGACCTCTTTTATAGCGACATTGTTCTTTATGTTTATCTTGCCTTTTACATCACTCTTTCTCTCAATTAGCATCTTTGTGAATCCGAATCCTACAACTGCCATATTACCACCTGGAAAGCTGTATTAAGGGGTTGTTTTTAAAGGTTTTGGTGGTTGATGGCATTGTCAAGTTAGGATATCATAGCGCCATGGTGGCGTGCGGAAAAGAACAATATACAACTTACAGAATCATTTTAAGAGGACAATCTTATATCCAGAAGATGTTACATCTCCAATTTATCATGATATTCTGCCAGTTTCTCAAGAGTGACCTTCTTTATGCCAGGATGCGCAACAAGAATTCCATTTTCTGTCACAGGGTTTTCTTTGTTGTATAATAGTGGCTTCCCATAGACATCTGTCACGCTTATGCCCCTTGCTTCAAGGACTGCGTGCCCTGCTGCAGTGTCCCATTCTTTGAGATTCTTTGAGTAGCCCAGGATAAGATGGGTCTGCTGAAGGGCAACCTGCATCATCCTTGTTCCCATGCTTCCAGAGCCTAGGAGCCTGCTTTCAGGTATCCCCATCATCTCATAAAGCATTTTATACTTGTCTCCCTTGTAATTTTTGGGATGGCCAACAATGGAGTCTTTCCATTCCACAGGATTTAGCGGATTTAGCTTCATTGTCTTGTCCCTTAGAGTCAAATATGCACCAAAACCCTTTTTTGCAAAGAACATCCTGTTCTTTTGCGGCTCATAAACCACGCCGATGATAGGGGCGCCATCCTCAATATAAGCGCAAAGAAAGCAGAAATCGCTCTCTTTTCTCTTGAAATCTCCGCTGCCATCCAACTCATCTACAATAAAGACTCCTTTCCTGCCAAGTCTTTCATCAGAATTATTACTTTCCTCTGTCAATAAACCGCAATCAGGGAATTTCTCTGAGAATGCCTTTTGGACAAAATCACTGACCCTTAAATCAGCTTCAGTAACGACAGATTTATCATCCTTGAATTGCGATCTGACATCAGTGCCCCAGAAGCCCATTATGATCTTTCCAGCTTCTTCTGCAACATACTTCATGAAATCTAGTCTTTCGTCAGCCATCTTATACCCCTAAAGATATATCCCAGTGCATCATAGGGGGCCAGGCGAATATATAAAGCTTTTGATGCATTACTACTGTTAGATACTCAAATAACCCAAATTCAGATACCTTTAAAAAACCCATATATTTCTTGGCTGATATATGGAGAAAGTAAAACAGATGGACATTGTAAAAGGAATGAAAGTGGAAGATTTAGTCAGAGAGATGTCCAATGCAGGCGTGTTCGGTGCTGGAAGGATAGCGAAATCAGCGCGGATATTTGAGGA
>DATDWE010000050.1:0-5811 GCA_035289765.1 Candidatus Nanoarchaeia archaeon | reverse complement strand
AATGGTAGCGTGAGGGACTGTGGCAGTTCACTGCAGACATCCCTAGGCGTGGGTTCGATTCCCGCTGGCCGCCCTGTTTTATTTCTCTTGAGGACGGTCGTGGGATTGAGCGCAGCGAAATCCCACTTAAGCTTCGGTGTGCTGCAAATGCAGTGCATTTGCAGACCTTTAAATTGCCGTACTTGCAATTTAAAGTGAACGGACGAAACCGTTCCGTTAGGTTAAATTCCCGCTGGCCGCCCTTTTGTTTCTTATTGTGTTTTGTGCAGGAAAGGCAGTTTTAGACGCCAGAATACCTTATTTTCCATAACCTTTATAAATGACCCCTTTTTCTACCATAATAATGTGGTTATAGCCCGAGTTCAATGTTTCGAGCGCTTACAGGGCATATATAATTTAGTTCTCGGAACAGTATAACTAACGGGATTATGGGGTCAAAATGGCAGAAGACGACAATTTCAAGCATATTTTAAGAATAGCAAACACAGATCTTGATGGCAACAAGCCCATACTGAGTGCCTTGAGAAAGATCAAAGGAGTCAGTTTTATGTTCGCCAATATGGTGTGCAATGTAACAAAAGTTGACAAAGGCAAGAAAACAGGATATCTAAATGATGATGAAGCAAGAAAACTTGATGACGCAATAAGAAACCCACAAAAGTACGATGCCCCCTTATGGATGCTGAACAGAAGAAAAGACTATGACAGCGGAGAGGACAAGCATCTGACAACAGGCGATATAGAGTTCTACAGGGGCAATGACATAAAAAGGCTCAGAATAATCAAATCGTACAGGGGAATAAGGCATGGAGAAGGGCTTCCTGTAAGAGGACAGAGCACAAAGTCAAACTTCAGAAAGAACAAAGGCAAAGTCACTGGCGTAAAAAGGAAAACAGGAGTAAAAGCAGGAAGAGTATAAAATGGGAGATCCAAAGAAGACAAGAAAGAAGTATGAAACACCCCATCATCCATGGAATAAGGACAGGATAGAGGAAGAGAGGGTTCTTGTTAGAGAGTATGGCATGGTCAACAAGAGAGAAGTATACAAGATGAGGTCTGTGCTGAAAGATTTCAAGGACCAGGCAAAGAAACTCATTGCATTGAAGACAGCGCAGGCAGAAAGAGAGAAGCAGCAGATGCTTGCAAAGCTCAAAAAGCTGGGCCTTCTGAAAGAAACAAGCTCAATTGATCCCATACTGGAGCTCACTCTCAGGGATGTCCTTGAAAGAAGGCTTCAGACACAGGCTTACAAGAAAGGCCTTGCAAAGACCGTCAAGCAGGCAAGACAGTTCATAGTCCATGGGCATGTGATGATTGCAGGAAAGAAGATGACATCGCCATCTTATATACTCTCAACAGAAGAAGAAGGGTCAATAAACTTCGCATCCCATTCAAAGCTTAATGATGTAGAGCATCCTGAGAGGTTTGTGAGGGAAGATGCCAAGAAAGAGGTAAAAAAGGAGAAGAAAACAGAGAAAGAAGGTAAAGAGGGAATAACCAAGAACAAATCAGGGGAAAGATACAGAAATAAAGGAATGGGCAGAGGAACCAGAAAATGATTGAAGACAGAAGTGAAAGAAAGCCTACAAAATGGGGAATCGCGCATATTTTTGCATCTTACAACAACACAATAATACACATAACAGACATAACAGGCAGAGAAAGCATCTCAAAAGTCTCTGGAGGTATGGTTACAAAGTCCCACAGGCTTGAATCATCACCCACAGCAGCGATGATGGCTGCAAGGAGAGCTGCAGAATCTGCATTTGAGAAAGGCTTGACAGGCCTTCATGTGAGAATAAAGGCCCCGGGCGGCCACAATGGCCCGATGAATCCAGGGCCAGGAGCTCAGGCTGCTGTAAGAGCATTATCAAGAACAGGCATGAGGATAGGGGTCATACAGGATGTAACACCTGTTCCCCATGACACATGCAGGAAGAAAGGAGGAAAGAGGGGGAGAAGGGTATAATCCTCAGGTGCAAAAATGGATATAAAACTGCTAAACAAGGAGAGAAAAACAGGAAGAGTGTCTTTTCTTTTGAAGGGCACGACAGCAGCATTTGCAAATGCCTTAAGAAGAACTACCATAAACGAGGTTCCGACAATGGCAATAGAGGATGTGGAATTCAGGAAGAACAACTCAGCTCTGTATGATGAGATTGTGGCGCACAGGCTTGGGCTGCTGCCTCTTAAGACTGATCTTAAAACATATGAAATGATGGAGAACTGCAAATGCGAAGGAGCAGGATGCGCAAATTGCACGCTGAAGCTCTCAATGAAAGTCAGCGCCAGAAGCGACCAGATAGTGAAAGCGTCTGAAATCAAATCAAAGGACCCGAAAGTGGTCCCGGCATATCCTGATACGCCTATTGTAAAGCTGCTCAAGGGGCAGTCAATTGAATTCGAGGCAACAGCAGTGCTGGGAAAAGGCAAGGACCACATGAAATGGAGTCCTGGCTTAGCTTATTACAGGTACATGCCTGTGATTGAGATAACAAAGGCACCCAAGAATGCAGAAGCTGTTGCGAAATCTTGCCCTGTAAATGTCTATGATGCAAAGAACGGCAAGCTTTCAATAAACCATGACAATCTCTATGAATGCCATCTTTGCGAAGCATGTGTTGATATAGAGCCTGGAGTGATAAAGCTTAATGAGAATGACTCAAACATCATATTTTTTGTAGAGCCTTTTGGCCAGCTCAGCGCAAAGCAGATGCTGACAGAGGCAATCAGTATACTCAATGCAAAGCTTGATGATTTTGCAGAGGCAGTAAAGAAGTGATTGACCAGCCAGTTTGATGCCTTTGCGGGAGTGCCGGAGTGGTCAAACGGGCTAGGTTGAGGAGATATATCGCAAAAGCCTAGTGGCTTAGTGCCTGCGCGGGTTCGAACCCCGTCTCCCGCAGCTTTTTAATAAAACCTGGGAAAAACACAGGCGACTCCTAGTTGCTTCGCAACCGGAGTCCCCTCAAGACCAGATTCATAAAAAATGGCAAAAAGAACAGGACCGACAAACGTGCAGCTCAATGGGCTTATACAGCTCTTGAAGAAACAAAGTAGTGAGCAGAATGTCCACATATGGAAAAGATTGGCTATTGATCTTGAGAAACCTACAAGAATCAGGAGGGTAGTGAATGTGTACAGGCTAGGCAAGTTCACAAAGGACAACGAGAATGTCGTTGTCCCGGGAAAAGTCCTTGGCAGCGGAGAGATAAACCACAAGATAAATGTTGCTGCTTTTGACTTCTCAGAAGGCGCAAAAAAGAAGATAATCGAAGCAAAGGGGACGTGCATGCACATAGCTGATATGATGCAAAAGAACCCCAAAGGACAGAACATCAGGATAATTGGTTGATAAAATGATAATTGACGCAACAGACGCAATCGTTGGAAGAATGGCGACAGTGGCCGCAAAAAAGGCACTGCTGGGAGAGAAAGTGGATATTGTGAACTGTGAAAGGGCAGTTGTCACAGGAAACAGGGACCAGATAATGGCAAGATTCAAGCAGAAAAAGGATTTCGGCGCCCCCCTTAAAGGGCCATACTACTCAAGGATGCCTGACAGGATGGTGAGAAGAGTTGTGAGAGGTATGCTCCCGTTTAAGAATGATAGGGGGAGGAAGGCATTTGGAAGGGTCATGTGCTATATAGGGGTTCCAGAAAACCTGAAGAGCCAGAAGATAGAAAAGATAAAGGAGGCAGATGTATCAAAAATGCCTTCATTGAAATATGTTTATATAGATGAGATATCAAGATTTTTAGGTGCTAGAATATGACAGCAAAAAAAGAAACACCGGGCAAGAAAGTAGTGCATGTATCAGGAAAGAGAAAGAGATCAGTTGCAAGGGCAACCCTCAAGCAGGGTAAAGGGAGGGTAAAGATAAACAATATCTCAATAGATGTTTATGAGCCGAAGATAGCAAGAATGAAGATAATAGAGCCGTTGATAATAGCAGGGGATCTTGCTAAAGATGTGGATATAAATGTCGACATTAGGGGGGGCGGAGTGATCTCTGGTGCAGAGGCAGCAAAGCTTGCTATTGGAAGAGCCCTTGTCGAATGGGCTGGGAAATCATCATTAAAAGAGGATTTACTGAATTATGACAGGACCATGCTTGTAGCTGACGTGAGGTATAAAGAGCAGCGCAAGCCAAATGATTCAAAAGCAAGAGCAAAAAGACAGAAATCCTACAGGTGAGGTGCCAATATGATAATACCGATAAGATGTCCAAGCTGCGGAAAGCCAGTTGCGCATCTCTGGGAAGAGTATAAGGAGAGGATAGGGAAAGGAGAGGACAGAAAGAAAGTGATGGACAATCTCGGCCTTGACAGATACTGCTGCAGAGCCTTATTCCTTGGAAATGTCGATCTCATAGACACAGCAGCGCAGTTCAAGAAATACTGAATCATGGGTAGAAACAATGAGCTTTCACACACTGCATAAGCCAATACTGCTTCACAGGGGAAGAGGCAGGAAGAGAAGGCCGAAGACATTCAATACAGAGGAAGGTGCAAGGAAGTGGGCTGAAGAGAACAAAATAAAGAATTATGAGATTGTCAATATGAACTATACTGGCTCCAAGAACAATAAGTTTAAGGTTGTTGAAAAGAAGTGATTGTCTTTTTCTAATGTAAATCTAGTTTATGGTTTATCAGCTTGGTTCCGCCATCATGCATGAACTCTGCTGTGAAATGACACATTAACTTTAAATATAAAACCTGTTACAGGGCTTCTATGGCTGATTTTAACAGTATAGCTGTAAAGTGGCAGAAGAAGTGGAAAGAGTCAGAGATATTCAGGGTGAAAGAAGACCCTAAAAAGAAGAAGTTCTACTGCCTTGAGATGTTCCCTTACCCTTCTGGAAAGCTTCACATGGGCCATGTGAGGAATTATGCCATTGGAGATGCCCTTGCAAGATATAAGAGGATGAAGGGATTCAATGTCCTTTACCCAATGGGCTATGATGCCCTTGGCCTTCCTGCAGAGAATGCTGCAATAAAGAACCAAACGCATCCGAAGGCATGGACACTGCACTCGATAAAGCTGATGAAAGAGCAGCAGGAGCAGCTTGGCCTGAGCTATGACTGGAGCAGGGAGATTGCGACTTGCATGCCTGAATATTACAGGTGGAACCAGTACATGTTCCTAAAGTTTCTGGAAAAAGGTCTCGCATACAGAAAAAAGGCTCCGATAAACTGGTGCCCTAAGTGCGGGACAGTGCTTGCAAACGAGCAGGTTGAGGACGGGAAATGCTGGAGATGCAACTCTGCTGTTGAGGTAAAGGATCTTGAACAGTGGTTCCTCAAGATAACTGACTATGCACAGGAGCTTTTAGATGAGGGTGAGAAGCTTGAGAACTGGCCTGAAAGGGTCAAGATAATGCAGAAGAACTGGATAGGAAAGAGCGAAGGCACTCTGATTAATTTCAAGCTGAAAGACACTGGCGAGGACCTGCCCATATTCACAACACGGCCTGACACGCTTTATGGTGTGACATTTATGGTCTTTGCTCCTGAGCATCCAAAGGTTCTTGAGCTTGTGAAAGGAGCAGAGCATGAGGATAGGGTCAGGAAGTTCATAAACAGGGTTGTGATACAGGAGAAATTCACAAGAACTGCAGAGGACAAAGAAAAAGAGGGGATGTTCATAGGAAAATACGCGATAAATCCCCTTACGGGCGAAGAGATCCCAATATATATCGCAAATTTTGTCCTTCTTGAGTATGGCACAGGTATGATAATGGCTGTTCCTGCGCATGACCAAAGGGATTTTGAGTTCGCTAAGAAATTCAAGATTCCGATAAAGGTTGT
>DATDWE010000049.1:0-6288 GCA_035289765.1 Candidatus Nanoarchaeia archaeon | reverse complement strand
GCTGAAGAATTCCCTGACTTTAGGCACAACCCTGTGCGCTGCACCTTTTCCTGACTTTGGATTGGCAATCATAAACACTTTCATGTCTTTGCACCTTCCCACAATATCTCAAAGTATTTCCTGTATCCATCTGCAATCTCTTTTCCTTTTATTAATATTCCCACTGGCTCTGGAGTCCACAGGATTATTGCTGTCTTGTCTCCATAGATGTTTATTGCGACAGGAGACGAGTTCCTGTCAGGCATGAATCTCACCTCTGCAAGAGGTATCCCTTTCACATAGCTGCTTTTCTTAGCAGATTCCCTGAATATAATTTTCACTTTAATGCCTCTTTTCATCCTTTCCTTGTCATAATGCATGAAATAATACCCCATTATCTCATTCACATTCTCTGATCCCCCCAGCACAAGAATCTCCTTTCCTTCGCTTATCTGATCATTGAATATTGACCTCAGCGCAAACCTTCCCTTATAGAATGCTGTCTCCTTTGATTCGGGCGCAGACCTCATGAGCGCACTTAGTTCAGGCATTGCCATGCTCAGTGTGTTCTCTTTCTCTTTCAGCATATCCATTAGCCTCTTTGGATTCTCTGCCTGGAAGTACTTCCTGTTGTTTGTTGTGATGAAAGAGACAAGCCCTTTCTCAATAAGCCTCTCAACAGCATCATACACAGACCTCCTGTGGATTCCTGTCTCCCTGCTTATGTTTCCTGCAAGAGAGCTCCCTGCCTTCACAAGCATTAGATATATCTTTGCCTCTGTGTTTGTGAGTCCTGCATCCTCAAGTATTTTCAGGTCCATTAACCCCTATAAACCTTTTCTATATATAAATATTGTGGTAAACACTATCACCACACTAATTATTATTTTAGTAATACTCTCTCTTGGCATGGCAGAAAAAGATATACCAGATACAAACATAGTGCTCCCAAGGAATTATGGGGTAGTTATAGACTCAGGTTCAAACTTATTCTTCTATGATCCAGCAAGATATGCCATCGGCCGCGCAATTCTGATGACTCAGGCAGAGCTGCAGAATGCCTTAAGGCAGTGGCAGGCTTACAAGCAAAAAGAGACAGAGGCCCTGGAAAAAGGAACTCTGCCTTATATCCCAAGATTCTCATCTCAAGGCCTTGAGGATTTAATGGCATGCGAGTGGCAGGAGGCAGAAGAGGAAATAAAAGCAGGAATCAAGAGAACAGAAGGCTCCATGAATCTATGGGTGGTCGGTGGAAAAGGAGAGTCCGGCGCAATAAAAGATGCCAAGCTGTATGGCGGGCATGGCAAAGAGGTCCTGGAGGGAAAAGTCAAATCAAAGAGCAAGGATTATAATAATGTCCACATTGCAAACCCTTTTCTGACAGAAGATGGTTTCATCATGCACCGGAACATCTATAGCTCTGCGCCTGACAATGACTGGGAAAGCGGCGCAAAGCATCTCATAAGCATGGGTGCGCATGCAGCAGCTCTGGAAACAGCGCAATTCCTGCAGCTTGCAGGAAAAAGGGACTTTGCGATAGAATATGGGGAAAGGAAAACAAGAAGACTGGATCCTACGCTCGCATTCAATCTTGTCAGCCAGAATTATCTTTCCAATCTTGTGATGGACGCCCTCATTGCGAGATATAAAAGAGGTGATGCCCTTTACCAGATAAACAGAAAGCTCATGGAAGGAGAGATAAGGGATGCAATATTCAGCCCAGCACTTGACAACACAGCAAAGACCGGCAAGGTCAGATATGCTGTTATGAGGCAGCAGGCAAAAGAGTTCGGAAGAAGCAAATCCTATCAGGAATCAGAGAATGACTGGGTGAGGAAGATCAGGGATAAGCTTAGGGAAAGAGGCTATGAGAGGGTGCCTTTTTATGCAATTGCCTTTGCAGGCGGTCCTTTTGAGATGATTGCTGAAAGATGGGAGAACAAGAACATCGTTGTTGAGATGGCATGCAGTTTTGATTATGCCCCTTTGGTCATAAAGAAAGACCTGCAGGGCGAAATAAGATTTCATACCTCGCCGCAACCATTTGACACAAATCCTTTCCTTAAGATGGGGGTTGAGGAGAGAAGCTTTGATGGCTGCTCTTCAAGAGAATGCAGACAGAGGATTCTCAGTGTTGATGACCTTAGTCCTTTAGGCATGTCAAAGAAGATGCAGGGAGTTTACAGGAGAATGACCAAAGAAGCTGAAAGAGAGCAAAGGAAAAGAGAGGATGAGCACAAACAGCCTATGCTGCCTATGTTTTAGTCCTTTTCTTCTTCTGGATTATAGCTTGGCATTGCTGCCTTGCTTATTATCATTATGTCCCCGATTGACTTAACAAGCTGGTGGGGCACAATCACTCCTTTTGCAGAGCCAAGAACATTCGCAAGATAAGAATTCTTTGTTGCCTTGACCCTCCAGCCAAAGACTTTTGTTTTTGTGAGTATGCTTTCCTCAATATCGCCAAAATATTCTCCATTGTCAGTGAATACCTTCATATTATAACTGTTTGATATCTTTTGCATCTTCAGCATTATAAACCCTCCTTTGATGAGTCAGTTATTGTCGAATAAGCCATTATCTAATAGTTTAACTATTTAAAGGTTTCGAAAATGCAGAGCATTTTCGAGACACCAGAAATCTCTGATTTCTGTTTGTTTCGGAAATCAAAGATTTCCAGAACACTAAAAGCAAAGCTTTTAATGGGTCATAAAACGCGCAAGCTAGCCAAACTTTTTAAATAATACATTCAAAACGAGGCTTATGGAGTATAAGAACCTCATAATCATCGGAACAAGCCACATAGCAAAACAGAGCGTCCAAGAAGTAAAAGAGGCAATAGAGGACAACAAGCCAGCCATAGTTGCAGTAGAACTGGACCCAAACAGGTACTATTCCCTTAAGAGCGCAAAAAAAACCAAGATCAGGCTTAAGGACATATTTACCCTGGGCATTGTTGGATTTGCATTTGCACTTCTGGGGAAATGGGCGCAGGAGAAGCTTGGAAAGCTTGTAGGAGTGATGCCTGGAACTGAGATGCTTACTGCCCTAAGGGCAGCTCAAAAAAACAATGCCACCATAAGGCTTATTGACCAGGATATCTTTATAACTTTGAAAAGACTTTCAAAGGAGATAACCTTAAAGGAAAAGTTAAGGTTTTTTCTTGACATTCTGAAATCAATCTTCTTCAGGAAAAGAGAGATGAGAAGGCTGGGTATAGAGAATCTTGACCTTACAAAAGTTCCATCAAAAGAAGTCGTCAAGAAGCTCACAAAAGAGTTCAGGAAAAGCTACCCTAATGCCTATAAGGTTCTTGTGACAGAGAGGAATCATGTGATGGCAAAGAGGCTTGCCAGGATCATGGAGGAGAGCCTGGGAAAGAAGATAGTCGCTGTTGTAGGCGCAGGCCATGAGGAAGAGATTGTGGCTCTGGTAAAAAGTTATGAGAAAAAGGAGAAGATAACTTATTCTTTTAGTTTAGTCACTGAATGACAACACCTAACAACAAACTATTTAAATAAAGGGGGCATGGATAAGGCTATGGTAAACCCCATTGATAGGCTGTCAAGCTTTTCATATGCTGTCAAAAAGTACTATGGCTTTGACAAGGATGAGCTTAAGGGCATGGCTGTTGCCATAGTCATAATCGCCTTCATTGTCTCATTTGATGAGTGGGGTGTAGATAAGTTTGATCTGATGTATGGCCTCAGAAACTTCTTTAATGCAATATTAATCGTGTTATTGAGCTTTATAGTCTACCAGACTGCACAGAGATTCACAGCAATAAAAAGCGGATTTAAGGCAGAGTGGAGAGTATGGATATATGGCCTTTTGATAGGGCTTGTTCTTGCCTTTGTCTCAAGAGGCAAGCTATGGTTTCTGGCTCCTGGCGGAGTGATTGTCTACCACATGGCAGGCCACAGGATATGCTCATTCAGGTATGGCCTTAACTACTGGCCCCTTGGGCTTTCTGCCATCATGGGGCCATTGGCCTGCGCTATGCTCGCAATAATATTCAAGATATTGGGCGCTGCCCTCCCTGCAAACATCCTCATCCTCAAGGCAATGAAAATCAATATCTGGCTTGCGATAGTGAATCTGCTTCCTATACCTCCTTTGGACGGGAGCAATATGTTCTTTGCTTCAAGGATGTTCTACATATTCACGTTTGCCTTGGTGGTAGGAACTATGATATCACTGATATTCTTTAATGTATTGATATCCCTGCTTATAGGGTTGGTAGCAGGCTTTATCCTATGGCAGGTGCTTTATTGGACACTGGAAAAATGAGAATGGGCAAGATGAACAAGAAAGGATTTGAATTCCTTGACAAGTGGGTTGAGCTTTTCTTCTTTATACTTCTTGTCATTGGCTTTATTGTGTCAATAAACATAGGGAGCGCTTTCTTCAGCTACATTGTGATATTCCTTTTCGGGCTTATGGCAGGAAGATTTCTCCAGCTGAGAAAGAACATATTCCCTTTCTATCTGATTGTCCTTGGCCTGCTCATTGGCTACCTTCTGGGCTCAAGGTATGGGAACTGGAAGATTGTGGTGTTTGTTTTCATAATAGGCGCAGCAGTAAGCTGGTATGTGCACGAAAAGGAATATATAAGGTGACCTTTTTCTCTCTGCAATGAAAGTCCATAAGATTTCTGACGGCATATGGAAGCTTACAGGAACAGACAGTGTAAATGCATATCTTGTCGATATAGGCGAGAAGATTATGATAGATGCAGGCAACAGGGCTGACAGGCAGGACATGCTAAGATTTCTTGGCAACATGGCAGACCTTGGCAAGATCAGCAAAGTTATATTCACGCACCTGCATTATGACCACATAGGAAACTTTGATATTTTTCCAAAAGCTGAATTTTTCGCATCAGATATGGAAATAAAGGATTTTGAGAGAAGCACGCATGATTCTGTGCTTGACAAGGACATGGTAGAGAAGTTCAATATAAAGCTGAAGCCGCTTCCTGACAGGATAGGCCCTTTAGAGATAATAAAAACACCTGGCCATACTGCCGGCTCAATCTGCATCTGGTATCCTGAGAAGAAGGTGCTATTCACAGGAGACACGCTGTTTCCCAACAAGAACATCGGCAGGACAGACCTTCCAACTTCTGCTCCGTCAAAGATGAACGACTCCCTGATAAACCTGTTAAGATATAATCTCAAGATCCTTGCTCCTGGCCATGATTATTGATATTTACTAGGATTTGCCAATATCATATGTCCTAAATCTTTCTAGACAACGTAAATGGCATCTCACTAGTAACATATCTTGCAATATCTGCAAGGCGCATCATCATCTCAACGACCCTTCCTTTAGGGTTGCGCACAATCTCCATATCTTCTGGATTTAATCTGCGCAAAGCAGATATTATCGCCTTGCCAGAGCTTTTCCTGAAGACAGAAAAAGGGATCTTTGTGAGGCCTTTCATGCCTATGCACGATGCAATATGCGCATCATTGTTTGAGAACACCTTTAAGCTGTATTGACCAGCCAGCTCCATGACTCTCTTCTGCCATGCAGGCTTCCCAAGACCAACGCTCAGCTCAATCCCATCTATCTTCCCTATGATTTTTATGAGATTCTTCTCTCCAATGCCCAGCCTGGAATGCACATGGGGTATTATTGCCATTCCTCCTGCGCTCTGTATCGCATCCACTGTGTCACCCGCGCTCATCCCTGCTTTTATAACCTCATCAATCCCCCAGGCGAGTACGTGGCCTTCCCTGCTTGAGACCTCCTGGCCAGCAATTATAAATCCTTTATCCTTGACTTTGAGAACGCGCCCCATATCTTTTATCATGCCATCTTCCACAATCTTCTTTCCTTTATACTCGTTTGACTGGAGAGCCCTATAAGGTATGAGCGTGTCATGGTCTGTCAATGCAAAGCTAATTCCATTCTTAAGAACAACATCAACTGCCTTTCTTAGGTTATGCACGCTTACAGGTACTCCGGTCCATCTGTAATGCCATCTCAGAAAACAGATCGGCAAGGTGTGCACATGGCCGTCAAAATCCACATATCTCATGACCTGGCATTAAAGACGCCTCTTTAAATATCTTTTGATAACCCTATTGCATCCAGTTCTTATTCCACTTCCCACAAGACAGCTATGGCAGAAACTTATTTAAGCCCTTGTTTTTCATGAGTCCTGCATGATAAGGCAGAGTTTTATATTCCTTGACAAGGTAGGTCTCAAGACAGAGAGGAAGATATGGCAGCAGGGCGTGGAAGATTGGGAGTCCTTTGTCGCAAGCAGGACAATCAAGGGATTTTCACCTGAAAGAAAAG
>DATDWE010000048.1:0-16097 GCA_035289765.1 Candidatus Nanoarchaeia archaeon | reverse complement strand
AGATTTCCTGTTCCTGTGTTGTTGTTTCCAAGATTATCCTCTGCATAGACTGTAACAATATAGTTTCCGACTGGAGAGTCAACTGTTGTGGCAAACACACCTATATAATACCCATTATCTTCAATGATTGCGACTGGGAATGTCACCCCATCTGGATCAGTGACCTGTGCAATTATGCTGCTCTCGTCAATCCCGCTGATGTCATAAAGCGATATATTTAGCTGGGCTGTGTTTCCTCTTACAACAGCACCTATATCATTCACAGTTATATCTGGGCCAGTTATATCAACTGCAGTGAAGTTCCATGTCTGGCTTGTGTTGAGATTCTCTGCATCGTCGATGCATGTGACATACCATGAGTGGTCACCCAGGCTTACTATCTGTTCCACTACTCCTGATACTGAATCGCTTGTGTTCACAACCTCGTTTGCAGTGAGCACATCATCGACATAAAGCCCGCAGTCAATCATTGGATCATAATTGTCAATTGTCTCAAACACAAACTGCACATGATAATCAAGGGTGTCTCCGCTGGATGGCGATGTGAGATTTATCCCTGGAGCAAATTTGTCAATTATCACCACAAAGTTTTCCTGTATCACATTGCCTGCTGCATCTGCTGCAGTCACCTGTATGACTGTTGGGCCGTCAGCCCAGCCGGATGTGTTAAGGATTATAGATGGTCCGGCAGCAACAGAGGGGTCCATATTAAGTATATATGAGACGTCTGCCAGCTGCACATTATCTGTCACGCTGATATCCACGATTGTTCCTGCCTTCACAATAGCTCCGTCAGCAGGGCTGTTAAGTGTTATATTCGGAGGGGTCTTGTCAAGTATGTATGTCCTGTCCTCGCTGAAGCCTGTCCATCCTGCAATGTCAGTGCATGCTACACTCCAGTTATGGGTCCCCTCTGGCATGCTGTCTGCATTCACCTGTGCATTGATATTATTGTCTGCTGTCACAGTCGCATATACTGCGCTGTCAGAATAGAGGTCGCAGTCCATTGTAGGAGCAAGATTGTCCTGGGCAAGGAATTCAAAGTTTGACAATGCATTCATTATAGCTCCATTGTCAGGGGCGATAAGAGTGACAACAGGCGCTATGCCGTCAATCGTGAAGAATCCCGATTCATTGCTGAATGCGCCGCCATTGTTCTCTGCAATGAAGCTGAAGCATACCTGTGTAGAATCATCATAATAGGATACATCTGCTGTGTCGCTGTAGACATCGCCGTTCTTTGTCAGATTGAGCGATGTCTTTGCGCTAGAATTGCCTGCATCAGCGCAGTCAATATAATTGAAGAATGCCTGCAGAACTCCTGTCTCAGGGTCAGTTGCATTTATGCTTGCAGGAAGATCATCAGTCCCTTCCTTGATATAATCTCCATTCACAGGCGTCCAGTCATTCAATGCCGGGCCTGTGTAATCATTGAGCACAGTGATTGCGACAGTCTGCACATCATTTGTGCTGTCATGGAATGTGCTTGCCACAGGCCAGGAATATACTGTGTCCTGGTCAATCTTCTGGGCCCTTGCATTGAACCTGAAGTTCTGTCCTGCATCAGAGCTTATTCCAAGATTAAGGAAAGGAAGCCACGTCAGCCATTCAAACCCATTTGGAAGGAAGATGTCCCAGCTGAGCACATTATTGGCCAATGCGCTCTGCCATCCGCTTGATTCCTCCACTGAGCTTATGTCAAAGCCGCTTGTCTGGACTGATATATTATTGATAGATTCATCATTTCCTTGAGGATTTAATATGCTTAGTATGAAATCTGCGCCGTTTGTCTCATATATACTGCCTATATTGACAGAAGCCTGAGAATCCCATGCATAAGCCATTGGAGATACTAATAATAAGACAGAAATAATGAATACGAAATCACCTCTTCTCCCCATTTTGGCCTCTTTTAAGCGTTTTAGACCAGTTTTAGCTGTTGATTTAATACCCTAGTCTACGAATTCGTATACTAGAATAGTAGATGTAGTATTTAAATCTTTCGGTGAGTCACAAATATAAGGCAAAAATTATATACATCATAAGATAACAGGAGCATAAAAAGATGGTGTTCGAGCAGATATTCAAGGCATCGTGGATTGAGAAAAAGCCCAGCTCTGCTTTTCTTCTTGGTGTAACATATTCTCTTATGGGCATTGTCAGCGCAAGGCTCATATTCGGATCAAGCACAGGCCTTATGGCTGTTGCTTTCACATCAATACTGCTCATCCCTTCCCTAAACTCACTGCTGCAATATGAGGAGAACGTTGAGATAAGGGAGAGGAAATTCAACCTGTGGCATCTGCTTAAAGACCACAAGGATATTTTTGCTATATATTTCTTCATGTTCCTCGGAGTGTTCCTGGTCTATGCTCTCACCTCTGTCGTGCTTCCCAATGAGCTTACATTGACACTTTTTCCTGCGCAGCTGAAAGTGGCTGGCATAACAGGAGGCGCATTCAATCCAGGCGCATTCACATCACTTATTGCAAACAATCTGCTTGTGCTTTTTGTCTGCTTAATTCTTTCCCTGATCTATGGCGCAGGCGCAATACTCTTCATAACATGGAATGCGACAGTGTGGGGAGTGATCTTCGGATACATCGCAAGAGAGTCTGCTCTGATTGAAGGCGCAAACCCACTTGCTTCCTTCTTTGTCATACTCCTTCCTTCACTTCCCCATCTGATCACAGAGGCAATAAGCTATTTCTCTGCTGCAATAGTCGGCGGAGTGGTGTCAAAGGCTGTCCTTAGAGAGAGGATCCATTCAAGGAAATTCTATCATGTGCTTACAGATGCTTTGATTCTGCTTGTCATCGCGATAGTCCTTGTCCTGATTGCTGCAGCGATAGAATCAAGCCTCATATAGAAAGATTTAAATATGTTGATTATCATATCATGCCAAATTATCAATGAAAAATAAGACCGAGGTGTTTCCATGAGAAAGATATTCTTTATTTCTGGCGCAGTCCTTGCATTGCTTGCTGTTGTCCTGCTAACAGCCTGCGAGACAAGAGAAGACATTGCAGGAGAGGCCTTTTCTGTAAATGAGTATCTAAAGAGTCAGGGCATCTTATGCAATAAGGACAATGTGGGAAAAAAGATCTGCGACCCTTCTGGCAGGACCAGATTCATGTGGGAGTGCACTGAGAAAGTGAGAAGGACAAGTTCAGGATCAATTTATTCTTCAGGCATCGGCCAACTAGGGCAGAGTACACCAATAGCAGAGCCTTACTATTTCTGGAAGAGAATAAGGGAGAGATGCGAAGTTAGGGGGGGCAAACTGATTGCAGAAGAGATCAAATGCATCTTTAATGGCTCTGTGACAGAGCAGCAATGCTATGCTTCTTCTGGCAAGGGAAACTGCTCTGGTGTTGAAAGTTGCACAGCCTATAATGTTTCAGGTAAAAGTGGCGAGATAGTCTTATGGAAGAGTTCCTGCGGCGGCTATGCAAATACAACTATAGATGGGAGAAATGAATATATTGCATTTGACTGCGGCTGCCAAGACTCTGACGGAGCAGATTATTACACAAAGGGCACTGTAACTTCTTATGATGCGCAGGCAGGAAAATATGTCACTGCCACAGACAACTGCGAATATGATACCATAAACGAGTTTGTCTGCGAAGGAAACGAGGGCAAGGAGACAGAATACAAATGCCCAAATGGCTGCGAGGATGGGGCATGCATGAAAGAAGAAGTGATTCCTGTATTGCCCCCTGTGCCTGTCAAGAATGAGTATTATGTCAGCACAAAAGGAAACAACAACAACCCAGGAACTAGAGATGCTCCTTTCAGGGACATCAATTATGCTATATATTCTACAGAGACGCCTGCTGTTGTTTATGTATCTCCAGGAGATTATTACAATGTAAAGGACGTTGCAGAGGATCTTTATGTTGGAGTCAGAGAGAATGTGGACTTAGTGTGCCTTGAGAAGAGAAACTGCATAATCAGGGGAGGAATATATGTGACAAGAAACTCCATAATTGATGGGTTCCTGCTCCTTGGCAAGCTCGGCGGAGATATGACAACATCAACAAACGAGATATTCTGCGGCCTTAATAGGTTTGGCGCTCCAAGAACAGGCTCAGTAGTCTATCCCGGAAAGGATGACCTTTATCCTACTGACTGCGAGAATGTTGTCATAAGAAACAACCAGATCAAGAACAATGAGATAAGAGCAATGTGCTTTACTGTTGAAGCAGACTTAACAGCAATCAATCACCAGACAAAACAGCCTTACTTCCTGGCTGCTGGCACGCCAACTTACTGCAAAAGTATCACCATTGAAGAGAATAATGTCGGTATTGATATTGACTTCAACCATTTCTGGGGAGTAGAGATGTTGAATGTGGTTGGAGGGACTGTAAAGAATAATTATATCCAGTCAGGAAAAGCCTATGAGAAGAACATAGGCCATATTGGGAAGAAACCGCACAACCCAGGATCTGTTCTGCTTGAGAACTCAAGGGAAGTTGCTGTACAGAACAACCAGCTTGATGTGCAATGCGGGCCAGAAGGATCAAAGATCGGTTATGGTATAATAATCTTTGATAGGGATGGCTACAAAGCAAGTTCAGGTATAACATCGGATCCCAATGAGTTGGTAGGCAACTGCTACATAAGTCTGCTCAGGGACTTCAACAAACAGCCTCCAGCAGTGTGCGGAGACAGAGTGTGCGATGCAGAAGAATTGTTCGATGAGGCATTAGGCACGGAGTACTCATGCTATTCAGACTGCTGCGGAAATGGGATATGCACATGGCCTGAGAATGTTCCTCCAAGCGGAAAGGGAGGAAGCTTCTACTGCGCAGCTGACTGCGGCTGAGTTGCCCTTTCTTTTTATCTTTTTTTATCTTTTTCATGCGATAAGCAGTTGCACCTCTTTTGCAAGACTTTCATCCCTATAAAAAACGAAAGATATATATATATATATCCTAATTATTAACTATTAGAATATAGTTAAACCACAAACGAGGTGAGGATATGAAAAAGTTATTCTTTATTTCTATAGTAGCATTGATGGTTCTTGCGGTATTTTTCATTGCAGGCTGCCAGAGTGAAGAAGATATCGCAGGAGAAGCTTTCGGCTCCTCATATTGTAGTGCAAGTGAAGTTGGCAAAGCTAAATGTAATATTAAATCAAATATTATGTCTAGGTGTAGTAAAAAGGCATTTAGCACATCATACATTTGGAGATCATCAGGCTATTGCTGTATGGACCCTGATACAGGAGATTTAACCAAACAAAACACAATAAATTATATGGGCCAGGCATTCACTGATTATTGCTCTGATAGTGATACAATTGTAGAATATTTCTGTGGAGGTACTAATCCTGGTGAACTCCGTTCTGCTAATTTCAGCTGCAAAATGATGGGGGTAGGTAACTTATGCAGAGATGGTAGCTGTATAAAATCTTGATTTATTTTCTTTTTTATTATAAAGACCTAATTTAAGAACTCTACTCAATATCCCTTTCGCTGACTTCTTCCTCTCCGACAGCTGCCTGGACGATGTCTTTCTCTGCGACCTCGCTGAGCTTCTCTGTGTACCTGCACTTGGGGTATTTTGAGCATCCGAGGAACGATCCATAGACTGATCTCCTGACAATGAGTGTGCCTTCCTTGCACTTTGGGCACGGCTTCTCCTCTTTCTTTGCCTTCTCCTCGTCAATCTTCTTTGAGGGGCATTTCGGGTTTATGCACACCTCCTGCGGCCTTCTCTTTGGGAATTGTATGCTTATCATGGCATGTTTGCAGAGGGGGCATTCCTTCTTCAATGACTTCACCTTGCCTGCATTAGGCAGCGAGAATGTAGTCTTGCAGTTGGGATAATTGTTGCATGCAATGAACCTCCCGAACTTTCCCTTCCTTATCTCAAGTGTCCCGTTCTCGCAGTTAGGGCACGGCCCTATATAGCTTGCCTTTGCCATTGAAGTCTTGTTTGCCTCTGCAAGCTCCTTTCCTATCTCTTTCTCATTGCTTTTAACTGTCTTTAGGACTTTTGTAAGAAGTTCTCTTGCCTCTCCGAGCACCTGCTCTCCTTTCTTCTTCCCTTCCCTTATGTGCTCCATCTCATCCTCAAAATGCCTTGTAAGCTCCTCATCGAGGATTATCGGGCTGTATTTCTGGAGAGTTTCGCATGTCTTTATCCCAAGGTCTGTTGCCTTTATTGCCTTTTCGACAGCATACCCTCTGTCATACAATGCATCAACTATCGCAGCCCTTGTGGCTTTTGTGCCAAGCCCCTTTTTCTCAAGCTCTTTTATTATGGATGCAGGAGTGTATCTCTTTGGAGGCTGTGTTTCCCTGTCAAGAAGATCTATCTTCTCAATATATATCTCCTCTCCTTTTACGGCGCCTGGAAGCTCCTCTTCCTCAAGCTTCACGAAGTGGCCGTAATACTCATGCCATCCTTTGTCAATAGTCCTTGTGCCTTTTGCGATAAACTTCTCCTTGTTCACGTCAATTATTATCTGGACTGTCTCTCTCACAGCAGGGTCACCGAATGTAGCAAGGAACCTTCTCATTATGAGATCGTAAAGCCTTGCCTCTCTATCTGTTATATTGGTGATGTTGCCTGTAGGATATATGGCAGGATGGGCTGGGTCTGATTTCTTTCCTTCATTTGGCTTTAGACTGTCTTTTGCAAGAAGCTTCTCTGCAAACCCCCTATAATAATTCTGTTTTGATATATCTGAAAGTATCTTCCTGTAGTTTATGCTTGGAGGCAGCTTCTGAGACGAAGTTCTGGGATAGGATATCAGTCCTGCAAGATAGAGATTCTGGGCAGTGGAGAGGGTGTCCTTTGGGGAGATCCTGAGGCATCTGTATGCCTCAATCTGTAGCGAGGTCAGGTCAAACGGAGTCGGAGGGGCCTGCCTGAACTGCTTCTTGTCAACATCATCAACAAAAGCCTTGTGTCCCTTCACTCTTGCCATCACACCATCTGCTTTCTTCTTGTCCCAGAACTTGTCCTCCTCGTGGAGGGCAAGAATATCCTTGTTCCTTGCCTTTCCATGAAGCTCAATCTGCCAGAAAGGCTCTGCCTTGAATGCCTTGATCTCATTCTCCTTGTCAACTATGATCTTCAGTGCAGGGCCCTGCACCCTTCCTGAGCTGAGTATCTTGAAGTTTCCTGCTGCCTTGACAGCAAGGCTTAAAGCTCTTGAAAGGTTTATTCCATAATAATAATCAAGGATGTGCCTTGTCTCTCCTGCATTGGCCTGGCCCCAGTCAAGATGCTGCGACGCATTCTCATAGGACTGCCTCAGCTCATCCCTTGTCAGTGTTGAGAACTTCATCCTTCTGGCGTCTTTCCTGTTGCAGATATACTTGACGATGTTGAGCCCTATGACCTCTCCTTCAATATCATAATCTGTAGCAACAGTTATATTCTTTGCGTCTTTGCACAGTTTTCTCAGGGCAGCCACATACCTTGATGAGAAAGCAGCTGCCTTGCTCACCTGATGCGCAGGCTTCCATTCAACATCAAACACAGGGTATGTCCAGCCGTTCTTCTTCTTTTCTTCAAGTGCAAAGAGATGGCCCACAGCGCATCCAACAACAATGTCAGTATTCCCATGGGTTATCTTATAATGGGGGACTTTATTGATGTCTTCCTTTATTGCTTTGCCGTCAGCCAGAGCCTCTGCTATCTTTTTCGCGCTCTGCGGCTTCTCTGTGATGATCAGCTCGTAAGACATGATTATTCGCCAGAATTAAAAAGAATTAAGGGTTTGGTATAAAAAACTTTTGAATAGTGCATTTTTTGATTGTTTCTTATATATGATTCTTGTTATTTCATTCTGCTGTTTTTGTGACTGATGATAGGGTATTCACAAAAAATTTATATACTATGGCTTTATTAAAGGCAATTATCTGTCAAATGACAGAAAATGAGGTGATATATTGGCCAGGAAAATGAATGTTTCTAAAATGGTCCCGATGATGGGAGTCAGCAGGAAGGCCGGCCACTACTTTTTTCTTGTGGGCGTGATAGTGTCGTTGATCTTTGGGCTTTTCTCAGAGAGCATCTCGCCTGCATGGAGCCTTAGGATAATGTTCCTGCTTGTTGTGCTGGGACTATTGGCAGGGCTTCTGCATATACATCACAAAGAGATGACTGAGTTCCTGCTTGCCACAATAGCATTGATGGTGGTGGCTCCAGCGATGAATGTCGTGTCTCTGACAATCGACAAGTTCGTGTTCGGAAGCGGATTCTTCCTCAGATCCATGATGACCTACCTGATAATATTTGTGGTGCCTGCAGTGCTTATAGTTGCAGTGAAGGTCATTGTTGAGCTTGCTGAAGAGGAATAAACTTTTGTTTCTTTATTCTTTTTTATTGTTGTCCTTCCAGTCATGTTTCCAGCAAAAGATTTTTATATGCACCTTCTATAATGCCTTAAAAGACAAAAGAGGCCTGAGATGCGAAATAAGGGTTATGATGTCATATCTGTCGGTTCTGCCACAATTGACGTATTTGTGAACACACACTCTGACGAGATTGTCAGGGTCAGGCACCATGAGACAGAAGAGATCCTCACATGCTATCCTCTTGGCTCAAAGATTCTCATAAAAAATCTCCAGTTCACGACCGGCGGAGGGGGCACGAACACTGCTGTGAGCTTCTCAAGGCTTGGCCTCAGGACAGCCTATGTTGGGGGTCTTGGCAATGATCCAAACGGAAAGAAGATCATCAGCGAACTTAAGGAAGAAAATATTGATTTTATAGGCACTATCACTAAGGGCCAGACAAACTATTCTGTCATCCTTGACAGCATCAAGCATGACAGGACAATACTGGCCTACAAGGACGCGAGCAGCAATCTTGACTTCAGGGATATCCCAAAGAAAAGCCTCAAATCCAGATGCTTCTACTTCTCTTCAATGATGGGCCGTTCATTCATGGCAGCCCTTATGCTGATGAGATATGCTAAGAATAACGGTATCAAGGTGGCTTTCAATCCCAGCAGCTATGAGGTTGAGAGCGAAAGGGAAAGGCTCAAGCCATGTCTTGGCTGCACAGACATCCTGATATTCAACAGAGAGGAGGCAGCGCTCCTCCTTCAGAAACCTCAAAATAACAAGATAGAGGATCTTCTTGCAGGCGTTAGGAAGCTGGGCCCGAAGCTTGTTGTGATAACCGACGGCCCAAAAGGCGCATGGTGCTCTGACGGGATCCATGTCTATTACATAAAACCGAGGAAGGTGAAGGTTGTCGAGACAACTGGCGCAGGAGATGCATTTGCATCAGGATTTGTGACAGGAATCATCAAGAGAATGGATATTGGGTCTGCGATGAGGCTCGGACTGGCGCAGGCAGAGAGCGTGATCCAGCATTATGGGGCAAAAAACAAGCTCTTAACATGGAAGGAAGCCATGAAAGAGATGAGGAAGTGCCCTAAAGTCAGCAAAAAGAAAGCTTAATCTCTATTATATAATCTGTATTACAACTATCTTTATAAACTACTTCTTGTTCATCTAAAGATGTCAGAAATGCTCTGCATTTCTGAGCATGCTCAAAAACCTGCGGTTTTTGACAAAGTGTCCGGTGGATTGTTTTGAAAGGATACAACAAGAGGTTTGCAATCGACCCTTTTGAAAAAAAAGCGGTCATGAAAGACAATTCTTTGAGGAACCTTGCTGTGTTCATTGGCATTGTTGCATTTATCATCTTTTTGGTATTATAAAGAAAGATTTTATGGGCAATGAGCACATGGACTGATACATTGTTCATCATATCAGCAGCAGATCTTGAGAAAGCAGTGAAGATTCTCAAGTTCAGATGACACTTAAAGACTCAGTTTAAGTCATTCAGGTCATTCAGCTGGTAACTCTTCTTTTCAATATGGCAAACTATATAAATAAAAGCGCATTCTTTTCAAGAATGCCAAGGGGAAGGCCAGTAAGATCACAGATAAGACAGAACATTGTGGAGATTCTGTATTTTCTAGGCTCTGCATGCGGCTATGATATCTACAAGGTCTACATTGAGGTCTATCCCAAGGTCACAATGAGGTCAATCTATTATCATCTGAAGAAAGGGGCAAGCCTTGACGAGTTCAAGGTGGACAAGATAGAGAAAGTGAAAGGAGAATACAGCTGGGGGCCTGAAGCAGAGAAGACATTTTATATCCTTGGACCGAATGCAAAGCCGGGAATTGACAGCAGGGTCAAGGAATATCTTGACGGCCGGAAAAAATAACCAAAAAAGATATATTTAAATAGGTGTTATGGAAAACAAAACTGAAAAGATGGGCAGTGATATCGTAGCAGAGATAGTGAAAGGCAGGAAAGTAGGATATTCTGACAAGCTTATAAGAAAATCACTTGAACTGGAAGGCTATTCTCCGGAATCAATCAAGCAGGCATTCAGGGAGACCGAAAAAAGAAAGAATGGCAACGGCAATGGAGTTATTGTGAAGACTCAGAGCATAAAAAAGCAGATTGAAGGAGAGCAGAAAGAGCCGAATAAAGAGCATAATGAGTCTCCAAAGGCAAAAGAGCAAAAGCCAAAGAAGCACTGGCTGAAGATAATCATTGAGATATTGATAGGCATTGTTGTATTTGCAATAATTGGAATACTGATGTATCTGTTTTTTCTGCCTGCTGTTGTAAATGCCTGAGTCAATGCATTACTTCAATCTTCTTCCTTAGGTTTTTCTCAGTTTCCTGCTTCAGCAATTCATCATAAACTCTTATCAGCTTCCTAACAGCAGAATTTTCTGTGTTCAATCTGAATAGTTTTGCCTTCCCTATGTTTCTTGTATGTTTTACTATCTCAAGCCTTACAAGATCATCCCATATCCTATGCAGCGTTGTCCAGCCAATGTTGGCATTATCTGCAATGTCTGTCAGGCTGTAATCAAGGTCTCTTCCTTCTATGAGGAAATCCAGCACTCTTATGACCGGAGAATTGCCAAAAGCCTGTTTGAATATCGTTGTTTCTTCCATGACTTCAATTAAACATAACTCCTATATAAAACTTTCTATAATGGTATAATAATATACTTTTATATAAGACAACCACAATATTTCCGGAAGTAGCGAAAACCTTCCGGGAGTGTCTGAGAAAGGCTTATTAAGGCTTTAAGAATATCCGGTTTTCATGGAGAAGAGAGCAATCCAGGAGAAGATCTTAAGAAAGCTTATGGCAATGAAACCTCCAAAATGGGGAGCTTCGCATACAGAAGAGAGAAACCTTGCTAAAGGATTGCCTTCCCATCTCGTAGGCTCAAAAGTCACTAAGAATGCAATAAAAGAATTATTGAAAATGGCGCAAAGCCATTTTTCATGGATTTAATACCTCGTACTTAGTGCGACTGCGCCATTTTCAAGACTAAAAATTTGACCATTATTTAATAAGCAAATCCTAACCGCACCCTAAAGGGTGTGGTATTAACGGATTTGCATTTTAGATGGTCAAATTTTTATTATATCATCTTGGTTTCCTGCTCTCTAAGAAATCAACCGGCGAAATCCATGTCTCACTAAACCCAAAGAAAATAAAGGAGATTTTTGAGTTTTTAGGGCTGGAGTGAATGCATCACTTTATTTTTTTCAGGAAACCCAGAGCCTCATTACTAGGCTCGCGCGTAGATTAGTGTGGGGCGCTCAGAAATCTAAGATTTCTGGCGTGCTGAAAACCTTTGGTTTTCACCACATTCGCTTCGCTCAGCCCCACAACCATAAATAAAACTCATTTTATCTTTTTGAGAAATCCCATTAATGCGTAAGCCTCTCTCCTTGTCATAAAACTCTTCCCGATAATTCTTCTCCATAGTGTTCTTTGCGTCTCTTTCTTCTCTTTTGTGCTGAACTGCATGGTGTCAAGCGCATCATTGACCATCTTCAGGATCTGTTTCTTCTCAGCATTGGTGATTGGATTGAAGTTCTCTCCTATCCTGTTCTTTCCAGAAGCGCAATAGATCTCATACAGGATCACAGCGACAGAATGGCTGAGATTCATCGCAGGATACCCTTTTGAGGAAGGTATTGACACAATGAAATCGCACTTTTTTATCTCCTCATTGCTCAGGCCGTATGATTCCCTGCCGAACAGGACGCCTACCTTTGTCTTCCTGCTTATGCTGGCAAGCCTTTCAGCAAGCTGTTTTGGTGTTATAGGCGTTCTTGGGAGGTTATAATCTGTCCCCAGCTTTGAGGTAGTGCCAATTAGATAATCAAAGCTGTCAAGCGCGCTTCTGCCTATTTTCCTGGCCCTTTTGAGAATATCATCTGCATGAGATGCCCTATCCAGCGCTTCCTTTGAAAGATGGTCGCATCCTGGATCAATAAGAATAAGGTCCTTGAAATCAAAATTCTTCATAACCCTGGCAACTGCGCCTACATTGCCGGGCTTCTCAGGCTCAATCAGTATTACTGATATCATACTGCACCATCATATCATCTTATAAAACCCAGCCCTATATTTATTATTATGAGCAGCACAAAGAATAATGCTATTGACTTCCAGATCCTTTTTGCCTTGTTTTCCTCAAAATAATGGAGCAGTGCAAGGTAAATCATCCTGCCGCCGTCTGTTATCGGAATCGGGACAAGATTGAAGAGGCCTATTCCAAGGTTCAGCACAAAAAGCCAGAATATCAGCCCTGTGATCCACATTATCACCTCAGGGATCAGTGCGCCGAATCTCTGCTCAAAAGACGGCTTTACCTTTGCATGCTGCGAAAGGTATATCCCCATATAAGCAAGGCTGCTGTTGTCAGGATTCTCTGAGAGCACCAATGAGTATTCTGTCCTGTTTGTCACAAGATTAATTGTATCTCCAGGAGACTTTGAATTCAGATACAAAGAAAGATCCTCTGTTGTGTTTATCCCCGTGGAATCCACTCTTATTATGACTTCTCCTTTCTGCACACCAGCCGAAGCTGCAGGCATAGTCACATTGCCTTCCTCGACAAGCCCTCCAATAAGCACACCATCACTCTCCATCATTGAGTTGGCCAATGGATTCATTGCAAGGAGCATGATTGCAAGAGCTATGAATGCAAAGACAATATTAGAGAAGGATCCTGCGGCAAAAACAGAAAGCTGCTCTCTTCTGGGCCTCTTTGCCAGCTTTTTCTCGTCAGGCTCAACAAAAGCAGCAGGAATGACCGGAAGGATTATCCCCAGGAATGCAAGTCCGCTGGACTTTATCTTAATGTCGTAAAGCCTGCTGATCATTCCATGGGAGAACTCATGGACAATCACAAGTGCGAATATGCATATTATCCAGTAGAAGAACGGGACAAAGAATGTGCCTTTGACCTTGAATGGAAGCACCAGCGCAACAGCAGATGGCGCAGAAGGAACAATGAGGATATTGACAAGGTTCTCAATCAGGGAATAGCATATCATGCCCATCCCCACAAAACCTATGAAGACTCCTGCATATCCATAGTATCTCATGAATCTTGGGAATCTCTTTGCAGCCCTGTCCATGAGGCTTATCCCCACTTTTGTCCTGTACATCAGCACATAGACAAAAGGATAGAGTATCTTCTGGACCTGGAGCTTGCTTCTGTTAACATAAAGGACAAGAGCAAGAATAAGGACAAAAACAATTGCTGCCTGCGTTTGAAAATCCATTTTATAGCATCAAATCAATGGGGTTGTTTATTTCTTTCTCTTGGGCCTTAATTCCTTTGCATTGCATTTCCTGCACTTGATCTTTCCAGCAACAACCTTTATATTGGGTGCCCTGATCTTAGTCTTGCATCTCTTGCACACAAATATGTTCCTGAAAAGCCTTATGTTTGCTTCCTGAAATTTAGCCATGTCAACCACTCATCAGCTTGATTTAATCTGTTTCATAACCTTATCATTGAGTATTACCCAGTATAATGCCTGGCAGCCTTCAACAACCTGCCCCTTGAGCTCTTCAGGTATCTTGAGATCAAATGTCTCGTAAGTTTCTGAGTCCATCACATTTGCGGTATCACCGCTTATTGACAATACCTGGGCAGTCCTCTTGTCAATGATAGGAACATCAATGTTGTCATGGCCTGGCATCACAATATCTCTCTTTCTGCCATCCATCAAACCAACTGCCTGAAGCCTTACCTTGGCATGGCCATGCTTTCCAGGCCTTGAAGTCTGCGTATCAACAACCCTGCATGCTACACCTTCAATAACCACAAAATTGCCTTTCTGCAAGGTTCCAACAGATACTGGTTTTGTATCAGCCATATTTAACACCTTTTTATATCATCATGATAACTTATATATGCATATACTGCAGTTTTTGACCCTGATTTATAAAGATTTTGTAAGTTTGCAGGTATTTTCTTGTTTTTATGCATCATAGCTTCAAAATAACCTGAAGTTTAAAGAATATTTAAATAGAACTGAACATTACCGCTTTATAACAAACAGTCAGGAGCGTAAAATGAAAAAGATATTGTTTAGTATATTCTTTATGTTGATTTTAGCAGTAGTCTTAACAACAACAGCTTCAGCGCAGTTCACAGACAATGAAGATGGTACAATCACTGACAGTGATACTGGCCTGAGATGGCAAAAGGGCCAGTCTTCAATTAAAAACTGGGCCAGCATAGTATCTTATTGCGATTCGCTAACATTGGGAGGGTCTTCAGATTGGAGGGCGCCAACAAAAGCAGAACTTGAAGGTATCTTTATACAAAATGCAAGATCATGCGGCCCGTCAGCTGGGGGGGACTACTCGACTGCTTATCTGGATAATGTTTTTGATTGTCATGAAGCTACTGTCTGGTCTGGTTCTGAATGCAGTGCTTCTGATGCCCTGCTTGTCAATTTTGCAGAAAAAAGCTCAGGCTGCGGCTCAAAAACAGGAGGTGTGTTCGCTGTTAGGTGTGTTTTGTCAGGAACCGGCTCTCAAGTATGCACAGATTCTGACAATGGAGAGGATTATTACACAAAAGGCACAGTTAAATGGTTTGTTCCTGATTATAACCAATACTGGTCGCAGAGCGATGTCTGCAGGGAAACTCTAGAGGGAGACAACAAATATTCAGGAGCATATCTTATAGAAATGACATGCCAAGGCCAGACAGGAAACTATCCCTTAGGCACAGCTTTAAGCGCAGTTGAATACAAATGCCCTAATGGATGCAAAGATGGGGCTTGCATTAGGAGTTCTGAGGAAGAAGTCAGGGAAGAAGTCAAATGTGTGTTTGATGACTCAAACGCAGTGCAGGAATGCTATTCAGAGAAAGGCAGATGCAAAGGAACAGAAACATGCATTGTTAGCGTATCAGGAAACAAAGGAGAGCAGATAACCTGGAAGAGCTCATGCGGCGGCTATGCTTATACAACAATCGATGGCGCAAATGAATATGCGAAGTTTGAATGCAAACCGACAATAACGCCGCAACCAACAAATACAACAATTTGCCCTCAATTTATGCCACCTTACTGCCCCAAAGGAAAACTAGTTGACCAAGGAAAAGATGAAAAGGGATGTCAATTACCTCTTAAATGCGTTGAAGAAGGATACGAAGAAAGGTTCTGCACAGAGGAATATGAGCCAGTCTGCGGCTCTGACGGTAAAACATACTCAAACAGATGCTTTGCAGAGAATACGGGCGTGAAATGGAGAGAAGGAATTTGTGTTGAGCCAAGGGAGGAGTGCGATGGCTGCTTCTTGGACAAAACATGCATTAACTTTGGCATCAGAGCCATGCAGGACGGCAAGCCAGCCTACTGCGATATAAACAAGGAGCTCAAGGCACAGAGATCAGAAAACCAGGAATGCCAGAACAACTATGAGTGCATAAGCAACCAGTGCAGCAATGGCAAGTGCATTGACCTTGAGAAGCAGCTCAGAGAGACGCAGAGCACGCTGAATAGGATAATGGAATGGCTGAAGAATATCTTTAGCTAATCAAACCAGAGAAGTTTCTTTATTCTTGCCCTCCTTAGGGCATTTTTTAATCTTTGATCAACCTCATGGAAGTTCTCAAACTCTTTCTCCTTTTTCCTGAAATCAGAGTCATGGAACCTGTTGCTGCCTCCCTTGTGCTTATATTTATGTGATTTATGGAGGATCTCATGGTACATGACGACATCAAGAAGCTCAGGATCCCTTGCCATCAGACT
>DATDWE010000047.1:0-4181 GCA_035289765.1 Candidatus Nanoarchaeia archaeon | reverse complement strand
GAGCTTTGCATAAAGTTTGTTGTATGCTTTCTCTGCATCCTTGTGCTTTTTCTCAATCTCCTTGAGCTCTTTCTCAGGATCCTTTATCTCGCTGAGCTGTTCATTGATGAAAGCATCATCAAGGGGATTGTACTGGAAGATCAGCATCCTGCTGAATGCCCATTTCCTGATGAAGTCATCCTTTGAGAGCTTTCCCATCTTTATGAGGATCAGGTCCCTGTGCCTTCTCTGGTGGTAGGTATTGTAAAGTGGGTGGGTGAGGATATCAAATTCCTTCTCAGAAAGTCCGTTGTCTCTCACCATCTGGAGCACTTTCTTCTCAAAATAAGAAGAGCAGTACACTATAATGTCAACCACCCTCATGCATCTTCCCCATACTTCCATGAACTTCTTGAAGATTTTCATCATCTCTTCCCAGGAGCTGGCTGAGTGATCCTTCAGGCCTATCTTAGAGAATTCAAGGAATTCCTTTACCCTGTCTTCAATCAGTCTTATTGTGCTCAGTATCCTTTCATCATCCAGGTCATACTTATCCAGATCATTCTTGCTCAGGAACCACTGCTCTTTCAGGTATATGAGGTCCATGTTGGGGAATCCGTCCTCATGCATCTTCATCCTTTCCTTGATCTCATAATAGCATATGAAAAGAGATTCCTTTATGTTGAACAGCTTTAAGTAGTTGTCTGGATTAAATTTTGGCATCATTTTATCACGCTCACAATCCCATGGTTGGCATTCACTTCAATCGTATCCCCATCTTTCAATACTTTTGTCGCAATACCTGTCCCAATCACACAAGGTATCTTCATCTCCCTGCTAACTATTGCAGCATGGCACGTCACACCTCCTTCGTCTGTCACTATTGCTGCAGCCTTTTTCATTGCAGGGACATAGTCCGGCAGGGTCATGCTTGCGACAAGTATATCTCCTTTCTCAACTTTCTTGATTGCATCATCTGAAGAGAAGCATACTTTTACTTTTCCTATCACTTTGCCAGGGGATGCTGTTGTGCCCTTGAAGTTAGTTATGCCCTCATATGCAGTCGAGAGCTCTTCACCCCTTCTTTTCACAGCCTCTCTTCCTGTGCAGCTCTCGATATCCTTCTCCCAGACAATCATGAAGAATGACCTTTTCCTTTCTTTTATAGCATCCAAATCAATATCCTTCCCTTTCATCAATCCCTTTATCTCGTCAGGCCAGCACCACACAATGTCCTCAAACTTCAGCCCTTTCCTCCTTCCGATCTCATCAAGCATGACATTAAGGGTTTCTGTGGTCTTCATCTGCGCCTCTTTCCTGTAATCATGGAAAACAGCATAATTCTCAAACAACTCCAGATAGAATTCCATCTCATCATCAAATCCAAGATCTTCTCTGAGCTTTTCCTTTCTTTTTCTGGCTTCATCTGCCTCATGGCTCAGCCTTTTTATCTCTTTCTCAGAATCCTCTCCTTTTTCAATTATCCTCTTCAGCTCCTCAACAATCTTTTCCTTTGTTTTTATTATTCTCTGGGACCAGGAAAGTTCAACCCACCAGAATCTCTTCAGCAATTCAGATATCCTGGAAGCCACTTCTGCATTCTCCTCAAATGCATCAATCTTTTTCTGCTTTATGTATGAAATAATCCTGTATATCCCGATATCCAGTTCTGTCATGTAAGATGTATAATGGGGAGTAAGCACAATCCCAAGGGCATTGTTGAACTCCTTGCCTGTAAACTCTCCCTTTGCTTTCATCAGCTCTCTCAGCTTATTCTTTATCTTGTCTTCAAGGACAATATCAATCGCATCAATGTCAAATGACAGCGCATGATGTTTCATTGTATCTCTGTGGAATCTGGAATATTCAGACAGCAGCTCTTCATCTTTCAGGCTCTTCAGACTGGATCCCCTTATGCTGTCAGCCTGCCTTGTGATCTCAAGAAATCTCTGCTTATGCTTACTGAAATGAGAATCCCTGTTCTTCTTGTCCTTAAGCCACCTTATAAGAAATTCGCCTATGTTCCATACATCATCTTCCCAGTTGCCCCACCATGTCCTTTCAATGTCATTTGACACAAGGATCCTTGTGAATGCCTTGCCAATCATCTCTTCTGAGTCACGGACCACTCCCACAGCTATTGTTGAGACTGTGTGCAGAGGTATCGCCTCCCTTATGTACTCAATCCACTTTCCTGCTGAAGCCTTCTCTTTAGAATCAGCCTGGCTTTTAAGGAGTTCTGCCAATTTCTCCTGAAGAAGAATATGCACTTTCTTTGATATGGGGTAATCTTTTAAGTCAGGCCTTACAGCATCTATCTCTCTTAATTTATTTACCTGCTCTGCAGGAATCTGGATAAGCTGCCTTTTCATTACTTTAAATCCCCCAATAATCCTATGTTTACAATTGTTTATACATGTAAACTTAAGTAATATATAAATCTTATGCTTCTATTATGGTTAATATATACTAATCTGATACCAGCCCCGCAATAAAGTATTCATCAAAAACTATTTAAATATAGCTATATATGCAGGAATCATGGCTCTCGCAATTGATGAAATGGCCACATTCTGCAAGAAAAAGGGGTTTGTCTATCCCAGCGCAGAGATATATGGCGGACTTGCTGGATTCTATGATTATGGCCATCTTGGAGTTGAGCTCAAGAGAAACATCGAGAATGAGCTCTGGAACAGGTTTGTGAGATCAAGGAATGATGTTGTAGGAATAGATGGCACTATAATCACCAATCCCAATGTATGGAAGGCATCAGGCCATGCAGACTGCTTCGGCGACATAATGCTGGACTGCAGTAAATGCAAGCAGCGCTTCAGGGGAGACCATCTTATTGAGGACACTCTCAAGATAAGGGCAGACGGCATCTCAAAAGAGGACATAAGCAAGATTGTAAAGGAGAACAAGATAAAATGCCCCAACTGCAAAGGAGAGCTTGGAGAGCCAAGGCAATTTAATTTGATGTTTGAGACAAATGTCGGGCCAGTGAGCGGAAACACTTCTTATCTCAGGCCAGAGACAGCCCAATTGATCTTCACAAACTTCAGGCTTGTCCAGGAGAACGCAAGGATGAAGCTTCCATTCGGCATTGCCCAGCTTGGAAAGGCATTCAGGAATGAGATAAGCCCAAGAGATTTCCTCTTCAGAGTGAGGGAGTTTGAGCAGTTTGAGATTGAGTTCTTTATCCATCCTAAGAAGATAGATGATTGCCCTATGATAAAAGAAGTTGAAAGCCTTAAGATCAATGCTTTGCTTGAGAATGAGAAAAGCCAGAAGCAGACAACAATCAAAGATCTTGTCTCAAAGAAGACATTATCAAGATGGCATGCCTACTGGCTTGCACAGTTCTACAGGTTCTTCCTTGATCTTGGGATAAAGCCAGAAAATCTGAGGATAAGGCAGCATGTAAAGGACGAGCTTGCGCATTATGCAAGGGCATGCTTTGACATCGAATACCAATTCCCATTCGGCTGGAAAGAGATACACGGCAATGCAGACAGGCAGAGCTTTGACCTCACCCAGCACTCAAAATTCTCTAATAAAGACCTCAGCTTTTTTGATGAAGAGACAAAGGAGAAGGTAATCCCTAGTGTTGTAGAGCCTTCGCAGGGAATAGGAAGAGCTATGCTGGCATTCATGTTTGATGCATACAATGATGACAAGAAAAGAGGCAACATTGTCCTTGGCCTTCATCCAAAGCTTGCTCCAGTCAAAGTAGGGATATTCCCTCTTGTGGGAAACAAGCCAGAGATTGTAGCTCTCGCAAAGAAGATCTATGACGATCTGAAAAATGATTTTACATGCCAGTATGACCAGTCAGGCTCTGTAGGAAGAAGGTATGCAAGAGCAGATGAGATTGGAGTTCCATACTGCATCACAGTTGATTTTGACAGCCTGAATGACAATTCAGCC
Source organism: Candidatus Nanoarchaeia archaeon (assembly GCA_035289765.1). Lineage (GTDB taxonomy): Archaea > Nanobdellota > Nanobdellia > Woesearchaeales > UBA12501 > WJJV01. The sequence goes on along the minus strand of DATDWE010000047.1, from coordinate 275 downwards.
ACAATCAGGGACAGAAACACCACAAAACAGGAAAGAGTGAAGATAAGCGAGCTGAAAAGCAAGATCAGGTCACTGCTTCAATAGCAGAAATAAGATGCAGAAAAAAGAGGAGTTCAGCTACGGGGTAATAGGTCTATTTATTCTTGTCTCCATTGCATTGATACTCCTGATGTCTCCTTATGAGCCGATAACATCAAATGCAGTTGCTGATGTGACTGCTTATGTCACAGCTGCTGAGTTTGTCGGCCAGAACATTGTCTTGCTGGTTGTGGTCT
>DATDWE010000046.1:0-10192 GCA_035289765.1 Candidatus Nanoarchaeia archaeon | reverse complement strand
GCCAGAAGCAGCTGCAAGAAGCTGAGCAAGTTCTTTGGCGACAGCGACGAAGAAGAGGAAGAGCAATAGTCATCTTTTCATTTATATTTTATTTTTTTATTTCTTTATTTTCCTCACAACCCCATTCTCAGCATCAACTTCCACCAGATCGCCATCTTTGAATATCTTTGTGCCTACTTTTGTCCCTATGATGCACGGTTTCTTCATCTCTCTGGCAACAACAGCTGCATGGCTTGTTATGCCGCCAAGATCTGTGACAAACGCTGATGCCCTCTCCAGAGCAGAAACATACTCTGGCGTGGTGTTGGATGCGATTATGATATCCCCTTTCTTTACTTCGTTGATCTTATTTGGATTGAGCAATATCCTGCACACCCCTCTTACTTTACCCCTAAAGGCAACTGCGCCCCTGACCTCAGAAAGTGAGGCAATCCTGCTGTAAAATGGGCTTCTGTCCACTTCTTCTGTTGTTATCAGGCTATTATTCCCAAGACATAGTACAGCCACTCTTTCTGACCTTCTCTCAAATATCTTAGCCCATCTCTCTTTATTCTTTCCTGAAAGGATATCTTTAAGCTCAGGATAAACGCAGTAATTGAGCAGCCCTTTCTTTATTCCTATGCGTCTTGATATCTCGTCAATAAAGTTAAAGAAGTGATGATTGGATATAAGAACGCACCTTTTCCTTAAGTCAAGCATCCTGCCGAAGACCTCAAAGATCTCAAGCATGAAGATCGCTTTTTTTGAGAAGTTGTATTTTCTTATAAGATTGCGCTTTTTTGTCTTATGACCCTCTTTCTCTTTCTTTATTCTCTCAAGCTCCCTGTCTGCATTTACTTCTTCATCCATCATCTCTTTTATCTTTCCAGCAAAGTATCCCTCATCCAGGCAAAAGGACCTTGCATAGTTATTGAGTATCCAGAAATATTTCCTAGAATGCTGTTTTAGAAGGTTTTTTGATTTCTTGTCATCAAGTATGCCCTTTATGCTGCTCTTCTGGACGTACGCGAGAATCTTCAGCAGGTCTTTTCTCTCTGAGCTCACAAAGGTATCAAATTCAAATGCTATAAACGCTGAGAAATCTCCATCCAATGGCTTTCCAGCATCTTTTTCCAGCTCCTCTTTTAGCCAAACCTCTGAATTTATGGACATTGCATCTGCAATGTATCCTATGGAAGACTCATTGATATAAGGCTTGTATATGCTTTCATAAGCGCTCAAAAGCTCTTTATCTGACAATAAAGAGAGGTCAGCTGACAGCAATCTCTTATGGCTGCTCTCCAGCCTGAGTCTGTAATCATTCCATTTGGAGTGGATATTATCTATGAAGCTTTTATCTTTAAGTCCTTTTCTTATGACAAGCTGCCTTATCTTATCAAGATCCTTCTTTGCCCAGAACCATTCAGCCTGGTCTTTTTCAAAGACTGCCACATCTGTTTTAAAGCTGAATCCAATGTTTTCTCTCATGGGCATTATTGGCGCCATGTTCACAGGATAAAGCGTGTGGAGGACGCTATTGAAGTCCTTCTCCTCCCAGGAATCAGAGTAGGATATGATTTTCTTGAGCATTTCTTCTTTATTCATTCTCAAATCTACATTGGGATATCCGGGCTTGTTTTATATACTTTTTGATAAACTTTTTATACAAATCCCCAAACCAGCATCGCATGATAATAGGGGTCACAGGCACAATCGGAGCTGGCAAGGAGACAGTTGTCCAGTACCTGAAAAAGAAGGGATTTGAGATGTTCTCTTTCTCAAGGATGATAAGGCAGGAAGCGCTGAAGAGGGGCTATGCCATGGACAGGGCCAGCCTTGAGAAGGTCGGAGACCTCCTCAGGGAGGAGTATGGCGACGAGGCGATATTCGCAAAGAGGATCATAGAAAAGATAAAGAAGAAAGGAATAAAGGATGCTTCTATTGACGGCATCAGGCAGCCGTGGGAGATTGAGGAATTCAAGAAGAACGGTGATTTCCGGCTTATAGCAATTGACGCAGACCAGAAGCTCAGGTTTGATAGGACAAGGAACAGGGGAAAGCCAAGCGATCAGACTGAATTTGAGAAGTTCAAGTTCTTTGATGAGAAAGAATATTATGGCAAGGGAAACACGCACCAGCAGATAAAGGCGAGCATGGACATGGCTGATTTCCACATCAAGAACAACGGAAGTTTTGAGGAGCTATTCAAGAAAATAGATGATATTCTAGGGAAGATCAGAAAAGGCCAAGATTGATTACCTCTGCCAAGGACGCCACTCTGATGTCTGGAACTGCTTTGCCTGAGAAATCCATATCTTTTGTCCATCCATATTCAACTGCCACTGCAAGCCCTATGCCTGCCTCCTTCATGGAGATTATTCCTTTTGGAGCATCCTCAAATCCAACACACTCGCTTGGATTCTTTCTAAGAATCATTGCTGCCTGGACATAAGGGTCAGGGTGTGGTTTTGCATTCAGATATCTGTTGTGAATATATTCGCAGGTTATCACATCTCTGAAATGGTCAAGGAAATCCAGCCTCTTCAGAAGCGGAACAGATACGTTTTCATAATTTGATGTCACTGCGACCATTGGCACTCCCAGTATGTGAAGATACTCCAGGAAATCCCTTGCGCCTTCTCTTGGCTTTATCTCTGCCAGCCTCTCATTGAGCATCTCTACTCTCTTTTTTCTTGCATAATCTAAATTCAGATTAAGCTTGAAATCTTCTATTATGCCTTTTGTGCCTCTACCGTCTTCCCTGATCCAGTAGTCAATATGCATCTGAGGTGTTAAAGTGACGCCAAACTCTTTAAAGAAATCCCTGAAGACCTCATAATGGATTGTCTCAGAATCCACCAGAACGCCATCTATATCAACAAGGGCCCCTTTGTATATTTTTGCTGGCATATTCTCAGCTAAACTTGCCATTTTACATCTCAACAATAAAGAACCCCTTTTACCAAGGTAATCATGCTGAGGTATATAAGATTATCCAATCCTCAGCATCTTCTCCTTTGATTTCAGGCCAGACACAATCTCAACCTTCTTCTTAAGCAGCTTTGAGAAGAACTTTATCACTTCTTTGTTTGCCTTGCCTTTGTCAGGAGGGGCTTTTATGCTCACCCGCAGAGCATTCCTTGCCTCGTCAACTGCAGTTATCTCGCTCTTTGGAGAGTTGGGCTTGACTATTATCCTGAGCACTTTGTCTTTTGGCTGAGGAATTTCCATCTACTGGTATTCCCTCCATGTGTGCTTGCACTTTGTGCATCTGAAGAACCTTGTCTCAGGCTCGTCTCCTGCCCTTGTCTGCACAAGCCAGTAGAATGCCTTGTGGTTGTGGCATTTGGGGCATTCTGCCTCTATCTCAGGGAGTATCTGCTGGTCTTCTGACTTCTCTATCACTTCAACACTCTTGGATTCCTCAACAGATTCTGTCAGCTTTGCCTCTTTTATGTCTTTGGTCTTGTAGCCGCATGTGCACGCAAACCACTTCTTGTTGCCTTCCTTCTTTGGAATCAATATTCCGCCGCACTTTGGACAAAAGTTCATGCTACCCCTCCTATTTTGTTATATTCAAAAACTGCAATAGCTCCACAAACCATATCTTGATGTATCCAAGATAAGGTATCCTTAATATAGCCTTTCCGACAAGATCATCCTTTCCAATGTCGGTCTCATCAATCACCTTTATCGCGCCTTCGCTTCCCTTTGGTACCCTTGCGCCCAAAAAGTTCTGGTAAACCTGCAGTGAATCCATGTTGTTGTCTCCTTTTGTCTGGAAGCGGAAATCTCCGTCAGCCTCCCATCTCACAACTGCCCTGTGGATTATGGGCTCTTTTTTCCCACCCCAGAACACCACAACATCGCCGACTTCCACCCCATCAATGCCATACAGGACCATGATATCCCCCTTTTTGAATCCATTCCTGAAGGAGAACCCTTCAAAATAGCTTTTTGATATGTTGTGGCTCTCATACCATGCATGGTTCGCATCCCACCATTCCTCAAAACCCATTCCCCTGTGCTCCATGCTTGGGGACACGACAGCCACTATGGGGAAATCTGTGCTTAATATCAAGCCCAGCCCTGGGTAGATGACCCATTTTATGAGTATAAAAGCAACCACTATATTGACAACCCAGCTCAAAAGCGTGTCTTCCTCCCAGAAAAAATACCAGAATCTTGCCCACACCTTTCTAAAGCGCCTTAGATAGTCCTTATAACCCCTTTCCATATATAAGATTTTGCTGGAGGTCTATATAATAAAAATGTTGCGGTTTTTCATGGGAAAGATATTTAAAGGATTGTTTAATGGGAAAATATATGAAATTCTGCCCAAGATGCGGCAAAAAGGGAATTGCGGGTGATTTCTGCAGCGTATGCTCTGCTGAGATGCTGGGCTCAATACTTGAATTCAAGGAGATAAGCATAAAGATATGCCCTTCGTGCATGACCTATTTCTTCCAGAACAAGCAGACAAGGTTTGATGACCTGGCTGTTGTTGTGAAGAAGGTGGCCAAGGAAAACATAAAGAAGAGGATATATGCGGATATCAGGCCAATACTGCCGCATATTGAGTTCAAGCCAGGAAAGGAGTATTCTTTTGAGGTTGAGGTTGTATTCTCTCCTAAAGAGAAATATTATCTTCCTGCAAGGATAGAGATGGCCAGGTGCAGGAAATGCGACAAGGGAGGCACGCAGTATTTTGAGGGGGTGCTCCAGCTCAGGAATCCCAACAAAGAGGCTGTTGAGTTCATAAGGAAGGATATTGAAAGGCAGAAAGGCAGGGGTATATTCATAACAAACGAGAAAAAGGCAGGAAGCGGGATTGATTTTTACATCAGCTCCCAGAGATATCTACAGACTCTTGGGCTTAAACTGCAGAAGCAGTTTGGAGGGCTGCTCAAGATAAACCCAAGGCTTTTCTCAAGGGACCGGCAGACAAGCAAGGATATCCACAGGGTCAATGTTTATTTTGAGCTGCTGGGATTCAAGACAGGGGATGTTGTGAGATGCGATGACAAGCTCATAAAGATCTCATCCACAGGAAAACAGATAGCAGGAGTCAATATGGTCACAGGAAAGAGGACATCATTTGCCTGCAGGAATGAGGCAGAAGCCCTTGAAAGGAAGAAAGCAGAAGTTGTCAAGGTCTATCCTCAGATTGAGGTACTGGATCCAGATACATACCAGGCTGTGAAGGTTGAGAACAAGAAAAAAGTGAATGTAGGGGACAAGGTCAGCATCATAAATGACAAAGGAAGGTTTTACATCGTCTAACATGAAGTGTCTAAAATGCAATGGCAAAGTATTCATGAATGGCTTCTGCAAGAGCCATTTCATTGAGAACATAGAGAAGCGGGTCAAGAAGGACATCAGGAGAAACAATCTCATAAAAAAGAACGAGACGCTTGTTGTGAAAGACCCTTTATGCAGGTATTTCATCAGCAGAGTCCTCAACATCCCTGTGAAGATGGCGGAGAAAGGCAAAGGAAGAGAGATCTTATTCTGGACAATGGATGATGAGGTGCTTGCTTTCCTGACAGCTCTTTTCAGCAGGAGAAAGATGAAGAATGGATCAAAAAAGATCATCAAGCTGTTAAGGACTGTCAAGGACAAGGAGCTTGAAGCCTATGCAAAGCTGAAGAAAATAAGATGCAGGATAAAGAGAAGCAGGAAAGAGAAGAATATTCTTGATGAGATTGACAGATTAGAGGAAAAGCACATGGAGACAAGGTTCAGCCTTCTGAAAAGCATTGAGGAGCTGTCCAGGATGTGATATCATGAGATCAAGAACAAAGATAATATTTCTCGTCTTTGCCTTCATATTGTCTTATGCTGTCCTGAACACCGATTTGGACATTGATAGGCTCACAGGCGATACAACGCTTGATTCAGATGGACAGATACCCTCAGAAATATCCAAGGCTCCCATAGTCCTGTTCTGTCCAAGGGACAGCTGCGGCCAGAACCTGGCATATATGATAAACAGCTCAGAGAAGGTCCACTGCGCATTCTTTGACCTTGACATCCCTGAGGTGATCGGGGCCCTTGAGATGAAGAATGCTCTTGTTGTTGTGGATGCTGATAACTTCAAGGCTGCTGAAGGAAAGATAACAAACCTCAGGAAAGACACAAGAACTGCGTTCATGCATAATAAATTCTGTGTGTTTGATGATAGGATGGTTCTAACAGGAAGCTTCAACCCGACAAAGAATGGTGACGAGAAGAATGACAATGATGTAATAGTAATATCATCGGAGCATCTGGCAGAGAATTATGAGGCTGAATTCCAGGAATTATGGGATGGAAGGTTTGGAGAAGGTGATACTGCAGGCAATCCCATAATAACGCTAAACAACAACAAGATAGAGAATTACTTCTGCCCCGAGGACTGGTGCGCAAACAAGGTGCTCAAGGCATTGAGCTATGCGAATGAAAGCATATATTTCATGACGTTCTCTTTCACCCATGACCAGATAGGCGATCTTCTGCTGGAAAAACACAATCAGGGAGTGGAGATCAGGGGAGTGTTTGAGAAAAGCCAGAACAGCCAGTATTCTGAGTTTGAAAAGCTGAAAAGAGCTGGAGCAGATGTTGTTCTTGACAGGAATCCGGCAGCAATGCACCACAAGGTGTTCATCATTGACAATAAGACCGTTATAACAGGCAGCTTCAATCCCACAAATAACGCAGACACAAAGAATGATGAGAACCTTCTTATTCTGTATGATCCTGACATTGCCCAGGAATACCTGTCTGAATTTGAGTACATCACCCAAAACTGACCAAAATATTTATATATGGTATATATAATGCTTTTTTTGCTTTGAGGTGGTTGCATGGATAAGGAAGATGATTATAAGGACTATGATGATAAAGAGTATGATGAAGAAGAGGAGGAGGAAGGGGAGCCTGAAGAAGAGGAGAAGGAAGAGAAACCAGAAGAGGATGACGAATCAATGAAAGAAGATGACTATGATGAAGAAGATTACTCTGAAGATCCAGAAGAGGAAGAGGATGAAACATAACTCCTTCGGTTTTATTCTTTGTTTAAAATGGTTGATGTAATATTTGCCGGCACAATAGGTCTTGATGATATTGAGACTCCTTTCGGGAAGGTTAAGGGGGTTCTTGGAGGAAGTGGTGTTTATTCTGCGTATGCAGCTTCTTTCTTCGCAAAACCAGGCATTGTTTCCATCGCAGGAGAGGATCTTCCTGCAGAGCATATAAGGGCCCTTGAAAGCAGGGGAATATCCCTCAAGGGAGTGGAAAGAAAGGGCAGGAACTTCAGGTGGGAGGGCTTTTATGAGTTTGACATGAATGAGGCAAAGACATTGAGGACAGAGCTTAATGTCCTCACAGAATTTGACCCGAAGCTTCCTGAGGAATACAGGAAAGCAAGGTATATCTTCCTCGCAAATGTTGATCCTGACATCCAGCTCAAAGTCCTGAAACAGATAGAAAGGCCTGAGTTTGTGGTGATGGACACAATGAACTTCTGGATAGAGCACAAGAGAGAGGAGATCATCAAAGTGATGAAGAAGGTAGACGTGATTGTCCTTAATGACGGAGAGGCAAGGCAGCTGTTCAACACAGTGAATCTTATCCAGGCAGCGAACGAAGCGCTGAAATACGCAAAGAAGGCGGTTGTGATAAAGAAAGGCGAGCACGGGGCATTGCTCTTTGTCAAAGAAGATGGGAAGACAAGGCACTTCAATGCCCCAGGCTATCCACTGGAGAACGTGAAGGATCCTACTGGCTGCGGCGACAGTTTCGGCGGAGGGTTCATAGGATTTATCACAAAGACCAAAGACCACAGCGACGCTAACCTTAGGAAGGCAGTCATATACGGCTCTGTGATCGCGAGCTTCAATGCAGAGGACTTCTCATTGAACAGGCAGAAGAAGCTCACAAAAGAAGAGATTGAGAAGAGATTCAGCGAGATGAAGGAGATACGGGAGTTCTGACCAAACCTTTATAAAGATTCATATATCATCTTAAGACATGCCAAATAAAAAAGAAAACAAGGATAATTCTAAGAAAGAGGGGACAAAAGTAAAGACAGAAAAGATAGTCCCAGACACTTCTGTGATCATAGAAGGCCTTGTGTCAAAGAAGATAGAGTCAGGAGAGATAAGGCCGAAGATAATATTTATCCATGAGGCTGTGCTTTCTGAGCTTGAGAACCAGGCAAACCAGGGTAAAGAGACTGGTTATATAGGTATAGATGAAGTCAAGAAGCTCAGGGAGATCGCTGAGAAATATGGGTTTGCGATAGAGCACAAGGGAAGGAGGCCAGAAGAGAGTGAGATAAAGAGGGCAAGGTTTGGAGGGGTTGACAACCTGATAAGGCAGCTTGCAGAGGATGAGAAAGCTGTGCTCATAACAGCAGACCAGGTCCAGGGCCTCATAGCGCAGTCAAAGGGGATCCCCGTCATAATAATAGAATTCGAGAAAGAGATAAAGAAAATCAAGCTTGAGGGGTATTTCGATGATACTGCCATGTCTGTCCACATAAGGGAGAAAGTGATTCCAGCTGCAAAGAAAGGCGTGCCTGGAAAATGGGATTTTGTCAATGTGGGAGACAAGGAATTGACAAGAGATGAGATAAAGGACATGGCAAAGGAGATTGTAGAGGAGGCAGAAATGAGAGAGGATGGATTCATAGAGGTCCAGAGAAGGGGCTCTACAATAGTCCAGCTTGGCAACTTCAGGATTGTGATTGCAAGGCCTCCTTTTGCAGACGGCTATGAGATAACAGCAGTCAGGCCGATAAAGAAACTGGGAATGGGGGATTATAACCTTAGCGAGAAATTGAAAAGCAGGATTTCTGTGCAGGCAGAAGGGGTTCTTATTGCAGGAGCCCCTGGAATGGGAAAATCAACATTTGCGCAGGCTCTTGCAGAGTATTTTGCAGGACAGAAGAAGATAGTCAAGACTGTAGAGGCTCCAAGAGACCTTCAATTGCCCGATTCAATAACACAGTACTCAATATCCCATGGAAGCGCCCAGGAGATCCATGATATCCTTTTGTTATCAAGGCCAGACTACACCATATTTGACGAGATGAGGAACACAGAGGATTTCAGATTGTTTGCAGACATGAGGCTTGCCGGCGTAGGCATGGTGGGTGTTGTCCATGCAACAAAGCCCATTGATGCTATCCAGAGGTTCATCGGAAGGATTGAATTGGGAGTGATACCTCAGATAGTAGATACAGTCATATTCATAAAAGACGGGAGGGTGAACAAGGTCTTTAATATCAGGATGGATGTGAAAGTCCCTTCTGGGATGACAGAGGCTGATCTTGCAAGGCCGATTGTAACTATCAATGATTTTGAGACAGGAAAGCTCGAGTATGAGGTATATTCCTATGGAGAGGAGACAGTTGTTGTTCCTGTCAAACCAGACATGAGCTCTCCATTGCAGAGCCTTGCAGCAGAATCAATAAAGAAAGAGTTCAACAGGTATTCTGACCTTGTGAAGGTGGATGTCGTCTCAAACAACAGCGCAGTTGTCTATGTCCCTGAGGGAAATATTGCGCAGATAATAGGCAAAGGAGGCCAGAACATAGAATTCATTGAGAAGAAACTGAGGATCCATATTGATATCCAGCCATTGACAAAGGCGAAGCAGGGGGAGAAGAAGAACACCTGCGAGTATGAATCCCAGATAGGTAAGGACAATATAATATTCTTCCTCCAGGAAAAGGATAAGAACAGGGACATTGATATAATAGTGAATGGAGATTATCTGTTGACTGCAAAATCATCAAAGAAGGCGATAATAAAGATAAAGAAAGACAACAAGATCGGAAGAATCCTCATCAATGCAATAAATTCAGGGGAAGACGTCAGGCTGGTGTGCTGATCATTCTGTCCAGCCAGTGTCTGGGTGGGCATATACTGGAAGAAGTCTCTCAAAATTGCTTGCCAATGCCAGCATAGCAAGATGCGCTGCCTGTTTGTCAATTGGATGAGAGAGATCTTTCTGCAATAGTCTGACTTCAGACATAGCTGCAATAAGACCATTATAGAATGTGGACATCGCAGCAACATCCATCCCTTCATAAGAAGGAAGCATAAGATAAGAATCTCCCTTAGCATGCAGGACTGTGGATCCATCATCCAACCTCTCCATAAGATCGCAATGCTCATGCCCCATTCCTTCAGTAATATCTATAAGATTGTGGAATCTCCTTGAGGCT
>DATDWE010000045.1:0-8881 GCA_035289765.1 Candidatus Nanoarchaeia archaeon | reverse complement strand
CAACAACATCCCCTTTCTTTATTTTAACAGAGTAATTCACAAGAATTTCAGCCAGCTTTTTTATCCTTGGGTCTGCCATAGAAAATGAGAAATTCATATACTATTTAAAGCTTACTAAACCGCAAAGCTTATAAATCAGGCTTTCAAAAGTTGTGCTTTATGGAGGCTGAAGAGAAGAAAAGGCTGGAGAAGGTCATATCAAACTATACAATAGATGTGAACAGCATAGAGCAGGAAAACAGGATTCTAAGGGAGACAGTAGCCCATCTCAAGGAAGAGCTTAATAAGCTGCAGAAAACCCCCCTTTTAGTGGCTGAAGTGAGGGAGGTAAGCGGAGAGAATGCTGTTCTAAGGCTTCCAAATGGCAATGAGTTCTTTGTTGATATTCTCTCGGAATGCAGGGACATAAAGCCAGGGGACTCAGTGCTTATTGAGCAGAAGAATCTCACTGTCGTCAAAAAGATTGATTCCAGAAAGAAATTCAATGTCGAGAAATTTGTGATAATAGAAAAGCCGGACATAAAATGGTCTGATATCGGCGGGCTGTCAAAGCAGGAAGAGGAGATAAAAGAGGTTATTGAACTGCCGCTCAAAAAGCCAGAGCTTTTCAAGAAAGTCGGGATACAACCACCTAAAGGAATACTGCTCTATGGGCCTCCTGGAACCGGAAAGACCCTGCTTGCAAAAGCAGTTGCTGCATCCACAAACTCCACATTCATAGAGATTGTAGGTTCAGAGCTTGTCCAGAAATTCATTGGAGAGGGAGCAAAGCTTGTAAAGGAAGTTTTTGAGCTTGCAAGAGAAAAGGCTCCTGCAATAATATTCATAGATGAGATGGATGCCATCGCCGCAACAAGGATTGAGATAGGGACAAGCGGTGAGAGAGAGGTCCAAAGGACATTCATGCAGCTCCTTGCTGAGATTGATGGCTTCAAGCATCTTGGCAATGTCAAGGTTGTGGGATGCACAAACAGGAAAGACATCCTGGACCCTGCGATAACCAGGCCAGGCAGGCTCGACAGACTCATTTTTGTTCCTTTGCCTGACAAGGAAGGCATAGCCCAGATATTCAAAATCCACACAGGCCAGATGAAACTGGACAAGAGGATAAACATCAGCAAAATATACAAGGACCTTGAAGGGCTTTCTGGGGCAGAGATAAAGGCTGTATGCACAGAAGCCGGATACTTTGCAATAAGAAACAACAGGACAAAAATACTGCAGAAGGACATCAAGGAAGCCATAACCAAGGTCAAGGAAAGGGAAGATCGGGAAGGAGATGACTTCCTGAGCATGTTTGGCTGATTCCACAGCTGCTTCTATATCTTTTATTTTGAATCTTCTATCAAGAATTTGCACACAGCTCAGCAGTTACATCCGTATGCCATAAAGGCACTGGTGTTCACTTAATCATCGCTGTGTTGTGCTTCCCGGCTTATGCCACCATATAAGCATTAAAACTGGTTTATAAGGTTTTCTAAATAAAGCAACTCAATCAAAGAACCTTAAAATCCACCACCAACCTGAACTTCCTGGGCCCGTACTGCCCGCACTTTCTCCATCCTGTTATCTTGAACCTCTTTTTTGCTTTTTTGCACGCCTTATCTATCTTTTCAAATGCCCTGCCTGGAATGTCTTTCTCTTCTTCAAAATCATAGAAATGTATTGTGCCGTTCTTTTTTATGGCCTTTAGTGCAACATCAAGGAAGTCCTCTGCTCCTCTTGGCAGTGGCATGAGTATCCTGTCAAAACTCTTCTTTAGTTTGGGAACAACTTTCCTCACATCACCCAAAAACAGCCTTGCATTGGATATCTTGTTTATTCTTAGGTTCTCAAGCCCATACTCGTGACCTGCTGGGTTTATTTCAACGCCATAAACCTCCTTTGCCTTTGTGTTCTTTGCAATAACACAGACATATGGGGCACAGCCTGAGAACATCACAAGAACAAACTCACCTTTTTTCACAAGTTCTGATACCCTCTTCCTTTCTGTGCTAAGCCTTGGCGAGAAATATACTTTTTCCACATCAAGCTTAAGCCTCACATTATTCTCCTTTGTCTCTGTCTCTTTGGTTTTTTCTCCGGCTATCACCTTCAGCTTCTGCGTCCTGAATTCTCCCTCATGTATTCCTGCTTTTTTAAGGACAGTCTTCACATTACTCTGCACCTGCATCAGGCCTTCTGCTATGATCTTCTCTTTTTTCCTCAACTCTTCAGGAATCTCCATTATCGCTATTGACCCTACGACATCAAAAGAGGTCTTGAGTATAGAGAGCTGCTTCTCTGTAAGCTTTCTTTTCAGAACATCCTTAAGCTTCACATTATCACCATCCAGGCTCCAGCGACCATTATAAGGCAGGCAGCAATCTTTATCTTAAGCCCTTTCTCATGAAATAGCTCCCCGCCTATAAATGCAGAGACAAGTGTGCTGAGTCTTTTCATGGGGATCACCAGGACAATAAGGGCTGCTGGTATTGCTATTGCCTTAAGATAGAGGATATCGCTTGCAACAACAAGAATGGCTGCTGTGATTATTGCCAGCCAGTCTCTTCTAAAAGCATTCTTTAGGTCATTCATGCCGTCCTTTCTGGCGAATTCTATCCCCATAAATATTGCTGCAGTGAGCATGCTCTGAATAAAATAATATGAGTATATATCCACTGTTTTTATTATATACCTGTCTATTATTGCGCATAAACTTATAAAAATGAGGTATACAAGAAGCAGGACGATCTTCTTCTCCTTCAGTATCCTGAAGGGCTCCTTTAGATTTATGATTTTATGATCAGACTCAATGATATATGTCCCAGCTATCAAAAGCAGTATACCTGAGAGGTTCAGCGCAGTCGGTCTCTCTCCAAGCAGAGCAAAACCCAATGGCAGCAGAAACAAAGGGCTGATGTTCTTAAGAGGCTCTACCTCTGAGATCTCATAATGCCTCAGCAGCCTGAAAAAGCAGAAAGCAGCCAATGCCAGAAATGCAGACTTGATGGCAATCATGAACCATTGAAATCCTGTAAGGTAAAACTCAACCTTTGGAAGGAGCACAAGTATTATGGCAAAGATTACCAGGTGGAATGAGGATGTGAACTGGAGGGTGTGCTCTTTAGCCAAGACCTTCTTTTTTATGACCTCAGATATCCCGAATACAAAGGCCGACACAAGGACGAGTATGTACCATTCCATTTATCTGTCAAGAATCTAAAGGTTATTTAAATGTTTTTAAAAGAAGTCTCCAAGACCCTTCTGGCTTCTTTTATCCTTGTCTGTCTCCAGTTTTGTGAGCGCATCCTCAACCCTTCTCTCTGAGAAATCATGCCCATCCACAAGAAACTTCTTTATTGCCTCTGTATCAGGCCGTTTCCATTTAAGCTCATAATCATCAGTTACAGGCATATTCTTTATTGTGTCAAAGACCTCTTTCCATCCAAAATCAAAGTGGTTGCCCCAACCAGAATCCCTGAACATGGCGTCAAAGTCGCTCTTATATTTCTTGACAAGCTTCAGGGCGTTTTTGGGGCCAATGCCCTTGATGCCTCCTGGATTATAATCTGTTCCTATCAGTACAGAGAGCGCAATCAGCTGGTCCTGGGTTATTCCCAGAGCATCAAGGTTCTCCTGCAGGTCTATCATCTCTGGCTTTACTGTAGCATATGACAGCTTGCCAGGCAGCTTCCTCTTTTCTGAAACAGTAAGATTCCTCACTAGCTTGGGGACACCAAACACCAGGCAGTCAAAATCCTGGCTTATCTCTGCATATGCATCCCCATTGTTCACTATATGCGCTGCCTGTGCCTCACCTTCAGAAGGGGCCTGTATGACTGGCAGTCCCAATGCTGTTATGAGCTTTTTTGCCTCCTCAACCATCTCTGATGTCAGTCTGCTTGTCCTTGCTGCATACTTCTTCATAAGTTCAATATCTTCTCTTTTTTTTGCTATCTCATACTCCTTTCTTGCCTCTTCTTTGAGCTCTGATCTTCTCTCCCTTTCCCTCTGCTTCAGCTTCGGAGCCTTGCCATCAAAAACAAATCCAAGCTTCAGGCCACGCAGCATAAGGTTTGTGGTCCTGTTGAACAAGCCATTAAGATGGGATGTTATATTGCCTTTAGAATCCATCAAAGGAGAGCCATCTGCCATCCTTATTGTTGTAAGAAACTGGTACATGACATTGTAGGAATCCACAACAAGAACTTTGCCTTTGAGGTCAGATATCTCTATCTCTTTCTTTATTGTTATATCCTTTAGTTTTGTCCCCATTTTCCAGAATAAAGATAATAATAAAATAAAAAATTATTCCTTTACCTTTATCGTCAGAATGTTTTCCTCATAAGGATCCCAGAACTGAGGAGAGGATTCATAGTTCACAATCACATCAAAAGCATAGCTTCCGGGCATTGTGCTCTCTCCTGGGCCTATCTGAGGATTAACTTCCATTATTATCGGGACAACCTTCTCACCATTGCCAGGAATGCTGAATGTGCTGAACCTGTTCTTTCCAATCCATCCCAGCATTGTGTCCTCATCTGCCTCTTCAATGAGTGTAGCAAGGCCTCCAGATGTCTTGCCTTCCCTGAAATGCACATCAAGCTTGAAATTTGCCTCTTTAGGCATCATATTCTTGACACCAACACCAAAAACATAGACCTCTCCTACCTGCATTATCTTGAATGACGTAGAAATCCTTGTCTTTTTGCTGCTCTCAAAATCCAATGCCTTAGCTGCTTCATCACTGCTCAAGTCATAAGACGCAGCAGCAGATGGCTGCGCGGTCTGCTGAGAACTGGCTGCTGCCCCTCCTCCGGCTGCCGGAGCTGCTGTAGGGCCAACTGTCTCCTCGCCCTTGCTGCACCCTGCTGCAACAAGCAAAATTAACAATATCATAAATACATAAGCATATTTCATTATTTCACCCCATAAAGCATTGTCTTAGCGGATATATTTATATATTTTGCGGTGAGAAAACTGCCAATTATGTCCTTATATCCTTTTAACGTACATATTCTTGAATTCTGAGTCAAGAACCTCTTTTGCCTTCTTTGTCAGCTCCCCTGTCACAAGAAACAATACGGGCAGCTTTTTCCTCTGGCCTTCAATGAACACTGAGCTGACATCGCCGTCATTGAATTTCTTCTTGTTCTTTGCCTTGCAGAAATATGCCAAAGATCCTACAGAACTCTGTATGTTTACTGTGAAATCAATGTCTGATTCTTTCCTGATTATTTTGTAATCAACAATCTTTATGCCATTATCATCAAAATACTTCTTCACTTTCCTGAAAAATTTGTCTTTTGGAGCATCAGCTTCTTCCTGAACCTCTTTCTGCATTGGCTTTTCTTTTTTGGTCTCTGTTTCAAGCTTTTCTTGCTTCTCTTTTCTTACTTCGGTCTTTACTTCAGGCTTCTTTTCCTGTATTTTTTCTTTTGATATCTCCTGTTTTTTCTCAATAATCCTTTCTTCTGCTCTGCTTTCAGCAGGTTTCTGGACTGGAGCCTCCTGTTTTGTCTTAGGCTCTTTTGGAGCCAGATCAGGAATCATTGTTTTTATCAAGCTGGCTGCCTCATCATTTGACAGAAGATACCATTTCCAGAATATTATATCCTCATTGCCTACTTTCACATTTAGAGGCTTTGCGAAATCCTTCATCTGCCTGAGAGAAACTCTTCTCAGAGGTTCAAGAGCCTTGTCCCTCAATACTCTGCTCTGCCTGAGCATATCATAGGTTTCCTTGTCTTTGGCATTCAGATGATTGGAAAACTGCTGCAGCCTGGCTTCCTGCCCAGGTATGTAATACACTGGTGAACTTCCTACTTTTACACTGGACAGTTTCAGCTGGCCATTATCAACCAGCTCTGATAGTATTGCAGATCCAGTAAGGACATCAACACTCAACTCCTTGTTGATCTGTGAAGGAATCACAGGCCCCCTCATCCTTATAAGGCTGATGGCCTTTGCATGTTTGTCCTCTTTCATGAGAAATAGCTTTTCCTACTAAATTTAAAAATATTGTTGTGATTGATTAGGGTCTTGTCCACCTTATCTCATAGTATGTCACATCATCCTCATCATCAACTATGCCTATAAGAAGCCTCTTTTTTGTGGAGTGAGCTACCCTGTTCTTTGCTGCAAAATCATACCATGTCAGCACAGAGCTCTCATGCACAGGGTACACAATCCATTTTGCATGGTCCTCCCCTGGCTTCACCCCCCTGTCATACACCCTGAAATCAGCCCCGAATTTCAATGCTGTCTTGATTATATAGCCGCGATTTCTTATATCCTTGAATATGCAGTATCTTATCCAGAAGTTTGGCTCAATCTTCTTGGCCTTCTTTATGAACTTATCAAGATGCATCTTTCTGTTGCCATCGCTCCTTATCTCTATCTTGCCCTTTTCAGCCAAATAAAGGGCCTCAATAAGGGAAAGCTGGACCTTACTATCCTTTGGTTTCCCGTAAACTCCCTGATTATAAAGCTCTCTAGCAGCATCAGAGGCCTCTGTAAGCACCCTCTCATCCATCAGATAAGCTTTGGTTAAGTTGCTTACCTCCTTTTCTGCCTTTTGTTTCCTTTTTGCCATAAGACTGGTCTTTTTCAAAGCTCATTTAAATACTTTTGGAGTTACCAAATATATTAATTTCAATATAGAAAATATAATCAATAACCTTTTTATATGCCTTTGTTTTCTTTACCATTCTATGCAAATAACCTTTTTGGGGACCAGCTGCATGGTTCCAACAAAACAGAGGAATGTCAGCAGTGTTTTTCTTAGTTACAAGACTGAAGGGATATTATTTGACTGCGGAGAAGGCACACAGAGGCAGATGAATCTGGCAGAGATCAAAAGGACAAAGGTGACAAAGATACTTGTAAGCCATTGGCACGGAGACCATGTCTCTGGCATAATCGGCCTGCTCCAGACAATGGGCAATGATGAGGCTCCGCCAAAGGTTGAGATATTTGGACCAAAAGGCACAATGGATCACATGAAGAGCCTGATGAATGCATGCATCTTTGAGGCAAGGGTCAATCTGAAGGTCCATGAGCTGGACCCTACAGGAGTTGAGAGATGCTATGAGGACAGCGATTTCTATATTGAATGCGCTTATCTCAAACATACAACACCCTGTCTTGGATTTGCATTTATAGAGAAAGAAAGAAAGAAGATAAAGATGGGAGTCCTGAATAAGATGGGAGTCAAAGAAGGTCCGCATCTAAAGAAGCTTCAGGAAGGGAAATCAATTGATTATAAAGGAAAGAAGATTGATGTCAAAGAGGCAACAGAGACAGTCAAAGGAAAGAGAGTGTCTTACATAATGGATACAAGGCCGTGTGCAAATGCAGTTGAGCTGTCAAGGGACGCTGACATCCTGATATGTGAGACTGCGTATGACAATGAGCTGGATGAGAAGGCAAGAATCTATCAGCACCTTACAGCAGGAGAGGCAGCAATGATAGCAAACAATGCCAATGTAAAAAAGCTCTATCTGACGCATTTCTCTCAGAGGTATAAAGACACCCAGAAGATACTTGAGGACGCGAGCGCCACTTTTCCCAATGTCGTGTGCGCTGAAGATTTCATGAAGATAAATTTATAAATCATGACGGCGTTTAACCAGAAAAGGCAAATAATATGGCAAATAAAAATGCGAACAAGATACAAATTCCAACCGACAAGATAATCCTGTTCTTTACCCAGCTTCCCAAAAAAATAGGCCCATTCCTTAAGCAGCTTCCTAACAGGATAGCTGATTTTGTCAAGAACTTTCCATCAACTTTCCAGAGAGCACCTACGGATGAGAAGATTGCGTATGGTGCAATAGCAGGAGGATTTATATTATTTCTTCTTGGCATGATTTTATGATATCTCTGGCCTTATAATCTTTTTTATGATATCATATCCTTATCTTGCCTATCTGGCACATCCTTATTATCTCAACAGCCATCCTCTTTGTGTCAGGCTCTCCGCCTTTCATCAGGATGTTCTTTTTCTTTGCTATCTCTTCCAGAACCTCAATCTTGTCCTCCCCTCTTTTCACGCCAAAGAACTTCTCTATCTCACCATCCATTGCCTCAATAAGCTCTGCTGCCACTGTTTCAGGATCTTTCAGCTTGCTGGGATCAACTGCTCCAATCATTGCATAAGATAACTTCTTCTTTGAAAATGGCAATACTCCTGGAGTGTCAATCATCATTATATTCTTGCTTATCCTTATCTTCTGCATGCCTTTTGTGAAACCAGCAATAGGGCTTGTTGGAGCGCTTTTCCTGCCTTTAAGGGTGTTTATAACTGTTGACTTGCCTGTGTTTGGGAACCCAACAACACCGACAACGACCTGCCTGCTGCCTGCCATATTCTTTAATCTTCTCAGGAGATTAAGAGTTCCCATTCTCTTTTGCGCGCTTATTCTGACAGAATTTGGGAGTCTAATGATATCATTCCTGTCTACAAGATCACATTTGTTGACAACATAAAGAAACTTCTTCCCGAGCTTCCTGACAGTCGATTCAATAAGCTTGTTGATGCTCTCTTTCAGCCTTCTTGCGTCAACTATAATAAGGACTATGTCTGAGCTTTTTATCACTTTATTAACAATGGTCTCTGGATTTTTCATGATATGGTTTATTCATGGCCCCTTTATAAATAATTCTAAAGATTTAAAAACTGGCATCAAGTAGAGCATCATATGAACGAGGTCCACAAGCAGCCGGAAATAGAGGAAAAAAATCATGCTGCAGGAAATGATTTTGCAGAAGACAGCAGGAGGATCACTGGATCAAGGGCATATCAGAGACTGGCATGCAGGTCGCGGGTTGTCCAGCCAGTTACTGCAGAATTCCCATTCTGCGTAGGATCAAGGCTCTACCATGTTGATGAAGTGGC
>DATDWE010000044.1:0-4310 GCA_035289765.1 Candidatus Nanoarchaeia archaeon | reverse complement strand
CGATTGAAGGGGATCATTTCCCATCAAGGATGAGGATAATCTTGGACATGCCAGATGGAAGCGATGCTCAGGAGCTCATCTATGAGAAGATAGGATGGGAGATAGGCGGAGAGATGAAGGGCCTCAGGTATGGAGAGAATCCTGGCCAAGAAGCTGCTGGATATCGGCTTGTGAATGGCAATCTTGTGCTTGGAGGTGTGCAGTCAATAAAGCCTGGCCAGTGGCTAGCATCCAATGTGACTCTCCTGCAGTCAGGCAAGCATCCAGGAAAGACAAACATAACTGATGCAGACAATGCTCTGAACATACTGAGATATCTCACTGAGAAGCCTTCTGTCGTGATAGTCAAGCATAATAATCCATGCGGTGTTGCGCAGGCAGGAAGCCTTGCTGAAGCTTATGTCAAAGCTGATCTTGCAGACAGGATTGCTGCATTCGGAGGAGCCATTGCCCTCAACAGGGAATGCGATATTGAGACTGCAAAAGAGATTGCGAGAAGATATGCTGAAGTCGTTGTTGCGCCAGGATACCAGGACGGAGTCATGGATATCCTGTCCCAAAAGAAAGACCTGAGGATCATGGAGATAAAGAATATGGCAAGGCTCCAGGAGTTCGTGGGCCAAAGATATCTTGAGTTCAAAAGCCTTATCGATGGAGGCCAGATTGTGCAGTGGTCTTTTGTGCCAAAGCTTGCGATAGACCCATCTTCATGGGTCTCAGCAAAGACAATCTACAAGGGAAAAGAGTACAACATGAAAAGGCAGCCGACTCAGGCAGAGCTTGATGACCTTATATTCGGCTGGCTTGTTGAAGCAGGAGTCTCCTCAAATTCAGTGCTCTATGTCAAAGATGGAGTCACAGTTAGTATAGGGACTGGAGGGCAGGACAGGGTAGGAATTGCAGAGAGCGCAAGGGACAAGGCATACAGGAATCTGATGGACAGGATGGTTTTTGAGGAAAAAGGGATTAGCTTCAATGGCCTTTGTGAGAGGATTGAAGATGAAATGTCTGCAAGAGGAGTCATGACTGCTGAACTTAAGGATATGAGAGACTACAAAAGATCTGTAGAAGAAAAGGCCAGGTCCATGAGCGGAGGACTGAAAGGAACTGGTATGGTCAGTGATGCTTTCTTCCCATTCAAGGATGGAATACTTGTAGGTCTCAGGGAGGGAGTCACAGCTGTGATCCAGCCAGGAGGCTCTGATAGGGACTATGAGGTCATAGAAGCAGCCAATAAGTATGATGCTGCGATGATCTTCACAGGCCAGAGATCCTTCAAGCACTGACAGCAAATAACAAACTTTTTATATTATTTTATTTTTATTAGCATAAAAAAGGTGATTAATTGACATACGAAGGTTTTCAGATTTTTATATATCCTCTTATAAGTCTTTTTGCAGTGTTCACAGTCGTATTTGCCGTGAGGACTATTTTCTTCATCAGAAGACAGGAAGCTGAGGCAGGGATAGACATAGGGACTAAAAAAGTGCTGATTTGGGTCTTTGGGCTGATTGCAGTAGGATATGCATTATGGGCATTGGCAGAGATTGCCTGGGATATCCATTCCCTGTTTGTTGAAGAACTTGTCTACTCATTTGTCGCTGACCCGTTGTGGATGATCGGATATCCTTTCATAACCGCTGGTTTTCTCTATCTAAGCTATACAGTCTATAAATCCCATAAGGAGAAAAGAAAGGTTGCATACTGGGTGGGAGCCACTGTCCTGGTTGCTCTATTCTTGTATTTCCTGATAAGAACCTACATAATTCCTTTTATTGGCGAAGAAAAGCTTATCCTTGCATTCGTTGACCTGTATTATCCTATTGCATCTGCTGTGGCTTTTGTGTCAGCACTCTCAGCATTGATATTCTTCAGGAAATCAAACCTCTCAACTCCCATGATCCTGCTTGCTGTCTCTTTGATATTCTCTTTTGCAGGGGATATGCTTTACACTTATGAGACATGGAATGAGCTTGGATACGGAGTCTGGGGAGTTCTCTATGATTCATTCTATGCGCTTGAGTATATTGCAGCCGGATCAGCATTTTATATACTGTCGAGCAAGTCAGGGAAAACAGGTTAAAGCGTGCATTCTGGTTCTATAGATGTTGCAAAGATGGGGGATTATTGCGCTGCGAGATAGTGTGCAAAAAAGAATAAATCTTATCTTGACATCGTCGTTGCAAAGCAAAACATTAATAAAGAAGTATATCAATATTTCATATATGGCAAGAAGAGCCCTTATGCTGCTGAGTCTTATCATGTGCCTCATCTTTATACTATCATCTGCGAATGCTGTCCTGGCCCAGGATGAAGAGGAGACTGATGAAGAGGATTTCATCTTCGCAGAGTGGGTAGTGCAGGGAGGTTCATTTGATGTAAATGGAAAGACCTATGCTGTCTCTGCAGGAGCTACGACCCAGTCAGCCATACTCATGGGTCCCTCAGGGATATATGTCCTGCAGGAGACTGAGTGCAGGACAATAGACAACCTCAAGTTCTGCATGGAAGATTTCAAATACACTGTGGGCGGCGATGTGGTTGTGCACGGCTCTGACACCCAGGAATTCTACATCACAGCTACTGAGCCTGGGGCTGACATGTCCATTGACAGGGACATAACTGAAGATAATCTTATGATCGGAGAGAGCGCTGATGTGACCATCACCCTGATGAATTCAGGCGAGGAGGCTGCAGTGGGCCTCTATTATCTTGAGGAGATACCTCCTGAATTCCAGATAACAAATTCTTATGGCCTTGAGCAGTATGGAAACAAGCTCTCATGGAGAGGATCGCTTCCTGCAGATTTTGAGAAGACATTCTCATACACTATCCAGGCAAAATCAAGATATTCAGGCAAGATTATCGCGAAACTTGAATACAAGATAGGAAATATCACAAAGAGCGTAACGAACAGCCTTGCTTTGAAAGCAAATCCCTTGTTCAATCTGGGCATAGAATCAGACAAACAAGAGGTGGATATAGGAGAAGAGACGAGGTTTTATGCAATACTCAGCAACATGAAGAGTGTTGCCTCAAATTATGTCATCCAGGTCACAGTGCCTGAAAACCTCGAGATACTCGCATCACATTTCAACACCACTGAAGGAAGGACTCTCAGCTGGGAAGGCTCGCTGGAAGACGAGGAGGAAAGAACATTCTCAACTGCCGTGAAGGTCCTCTCGCCAGGCACAGCCTCAATAAAGGCGACAGCAACTGACAAATCTGATCCCCTGAACACAATCGTGGAATACTACAACATCACACTCCTGAGAAGCGACCCAGAGATATTCTTCATACGCGACAAGATAATCGCAGGCGAGAAAAGCCAGATAAAGGTCTACCTCAAGAACCCGAATCCCTATCTTTCAATAACTGGCATTAATATCAGTGTTGAGAGCCCTTACTTCAACAAGACTGCCTCTGCAAAAGAGTTCAAGCCAAAGGAGTACAATCAGATTCTTATAGCTGACCTGGAGCCTGAAGAGACTGGCAGCTTCACAATCAGCGCAGTAGTGTCATACAAGCTCAAAGGAGACAGCTACACAGCATCAAAACAGGAGACAATAAAGATTGTTGAAGAGGAGGAAGAAGAGCCTCCTGCTGAACCTGCTGAGCCAAATGCCACAGAAGGCACAGCAGAGAACACAACAGAGGAGATAGAAGGGGAAAGAGAGAGAAAGAGTGTCCTGCCATTCTTAGGAAAATCCTTTGACTTTTTCAGGAGATACTTTGACTTCTTCATAGGGTTGTTTGCCAAAAATGAGCCAGAACAGCAGATTTCTTAGGGATTTCGCGAAGAATGCGGGCGTGAACCTGCTGATTTTCTCTGCTTTGGCCGCAGCTTATTTCTTCCTTGTGAAGTTCCTTCAGGCTAATAGCCAGGTGTTCTATCCACTGCAGGTCCTGGAGGCAAAGATAATATATCTAATCCAGAAGCCATTCACTGATGTGGTGCTCAGCGGCTCAAAGCTTCTCTATCAGGGTTTTATAGTGAATGTGTCCTGGGATTGCCTGGGCCTGAGGCAGTCTGTCTTCTTCCTGATCCTTGTGTTCAGCTTCTATCAGATTGAGCTTGACAGGAAACTCAAGAGCCTTTATTTTGTGCCCATCATAATCCTGGCGAACATAATGAGGATAGCTGTGCTCTACCCTTTGTTTGTTGTGCTTGGAGCAGAGAGGACTTTGCTCATCCATGAGTTTCTTTATGCCTATGGAAATGGAATCCTGATACTGTTATTGTTTGCTCTTTGGTTTTATGTTTTTGGCCTGCAGAAGAGCAAGCATAAGAGAAAGAGATAAGGCTGCAA
>DATDWE010000043.1:0-4880 GCA_035289765.1 Candidatus Nanoarchaeia archaeon | reverse complement strand
ATTTTCACCCCCAAAGCCAGACGAAAGCAAAGATAATGCCCATCTATATTCTGTTTTTGCATAAACAATATAAATAGTGCAGGAATATTCATCTCAGGGGGTTTTGATGGTTGACCTATCCACTAAAATATGCAGAGTAAGGCTTGATAATCCTACGATTCTTGCTTCTGGAATCCTTGGGGTTACAGGAGCTTCTCTTGTGAATGTCGTGAAGAACGGCGCAGGAGCTGTCACGACAAAATCAATCGGGATTGAGCCGAGGAAAGGGCATCCGTGCCCGGTAATTCTCACTTATGATAAAGGAATGGTCAATGCAGTAGGGCTTTCAACTGCTGGGATTGAGGAAAGCAGCGCAGAGATAGGGTTTGCAAAGAAGAATTCCAGAGTCCCGATAATAGCATCAATATTTGCATGCTCAGTAAAGGAATTTGGCGTTATCTCAAAGGAGATCTCAAAGGCAAAGCCTGACCTTATTGAGGTGAACATATCCTGCCCTAATGTGGAGTCGGAATTCGGCAGGCCTTTTGGCACTGATCCAAAGATTTCTGCTGATGTGACAAGAAGTGTCAAGAAAAACACAAATATCCCTGTCATTGTGAAGCTGTCGCCGAATGTGGGAAACATTGGAGAGATCGCAAAAGCAGTCGCAGCAGCAGGAGCAGATGCGATAAATGCAATAAACACAGTTGGCCCTGGAATGGCGATAAACATCGAAGCAAAGACACCTGTTTTGTCAAACAAAAGAGGCGGGGTTTCTGGGCCAGCGATAAAACCAATAGCAGTCAGATGCGTCTATGACGTCTATGATGCCACAAATGGAAAAATCCCCATAATAGGCACAGGAGGGATAACTTATGGGAGGGATGCTGTAGAGATGTTCATGGCAGGAGCATCTGCTGTCGGCATCGGGACTGCTGTCTACTACAGGGGAATTGATGTTTTCAGCAAAGTATCAATGGAGATAAAAGAGTTCATGGAAAAGGAGGGCCATTCATCTATAAAAGAAATGATTGGGGTGGCGCATTAAGATGATCATTGAGCAGCCGATAATGCTTAAGATAGAGAAGATTGTCGAAGAGGCAAAAGACATCAGGACATTCATATTCAAACATCAGCTGGACTCAAAGCCAGGCCAGTTCGTGAATGTCTGGATTCCAGGAGCTGATGAAAAGCCTTTCTCTGTCAGCTACCAGGATGACGGGAGATTCGGCATAACTGTGTTTAGTGTAGGCACGTTTTCAAAGAAGCTTAACAGCATGAAAGCTGGGGAAAAAGTCGGAATCAGGGGTCCATATGGGAATGGATTCACATTAAAAAGAGGCCATGTTGCCTTGGTGGGCGGAGGCTGCGGCACTGCCCCCCTGGCATTTCTCGCAAATGAGCTGAAAAAAGCAGGCTCAAAAGTCGAGTTCATAACAGGAGCAAGAAGCATTGATTATGTGCTCTTTGTAGAGAGGATGCAGAAGGCAGGCATAAGCACCCAGATTGCCACTGATGACGGCAGCTGCGGAATAAAGGGGTTTGCAACAGACCTTCTTCAGGATATTCTGAAGAAAAACCCTGGCATCAGCATGGTCTACACATGCGGACCAGAGATAATGATGAAGAAAGTGGTTGACCTTTGCGACATGCACAGGAAAAGCTGCGAGGTCAGCATGGAAAGGCACATGAAATGCGGCTTCGGCGTGTGCGGCCAGTGCTGCGTTGACAATACTGGCATAAGGGTCTGCAAGGAAGGCCCTGTGTTCAGCAATGATTCTATTAAGGGCATATTTGAGTTCAACAAGTACAAAAGGGATTCTTCTGGAAAGAAAGTTCCATTTAATGTGTGCAAATGAGCTTGCTGGTAAAGAACTGCAGATTATTGTCAGGAGAGAAAGAGATCATAAGGCACATCTATATCTCTGAAGGAAAGATCAGGAAGATAACAGAAAGGCCAGTAAAGGCAGCCAGAGTCTATGATGCAAAGGGCAATTTTGTGATTCCTGGAGTGATTGACCCTCATGTGCACTTCAGGGAGCCGGGGCTTGATTACAAGGAGGATTTCTATACTGGAAGCAGGGCAGCTGCAGCAGGAGGCCTAACAACTGTGCTTGACATGCCAAACACAGCACCGCCTATATTCACCATAGACCTGCTCAATGAAAAAAGGGTTCTTGCGAGAAAGAGCATTGTGAATTATGGATTTTATATGGGCAGCAGCGCCGAAAACAATGTCAAAGAGGTTTCAGCATCCAAAAGGCACAATGCTGCAGCAACAAAGATATTCATGAACCTTTCAACAGGAAAACTGTTGATTGAGGACAAGGAGCTTCTTGAGGCATATTTCAAGGCATCCAGGAGGATTGCTGTGCATGCCCAGGGAGAGAAAGTGGCAGAGGCAGTGCATTATGCCAAGAAATTCAGGAAAGAACTCTATCTCTGCCACATAACCTTAAGGGATGAGATAAACTTCCTGAAAAGAGAGAAAGGGACTGGAATATATGTTGAGGTTACTCCGCACCATCTTTTTCTTACCCAGGATGATTTCAGGAGGCAGAAAGGCTTTGCAAAGATGGTGCCCCCTCTTGCATCAAAGGATGACCAGGATGCTCTTTGGGAAGCGATTGAGGAAGGTGTTGTTGACACAATAGGCACTGACCATGCTCCCCATACTATTGAAGAGAAGAAAGGAGTCAATCCTCCGTCAGGAGTCCCTGGGTGCGAGACAATGCTGCCTCTTCTTCTCAATGCAGTGAACCAGGGCAGGATAAGCCTGAAGAAGGTTGTTGACCTCACATCAAGAAATCCTTCCATAATATTCAGCATGAAAGGAAAGGGAAAGATCACCCCAGGATATGATGCTGACATTACAATAATCGACATGAAACTTGAGAAAGAGGTGAAAAATGAGAATCTCAAGACAAAGTGCAAGTGGAGCCCATTCAATGGCTGGAAGCTGAAAGGATGGCCTGTTGCAACAATCGTTGGGGGCAGGATAGTGCATGATCATGGAAAAATTTATAAAAATAAGGGCAAAGAGGTTATATTCAGGAATTAACGGGGGCAGGATATGGCATTCAATAAAAAGGAGTATGACAGGTTCATTCTGGACAACAAGGTTGTGGGTGTTAAACAGGAGCCTTTCAAGCTGAAGTCAGGCAGATTGTCATACTGGTATGCGAACTGCAGGGTGCTCTCTGACACATATGGCCTGCTGAGCAAGACAGCGCAGTTTGTTGTTGGCAGGATAGATGAGCTTGGCCTTGAGTTTGATTATATATACGGAACTCCTGACGGCGCCACAAAGCTAGGCATCATGGCCAACATAATCCTCGGAAAGGACAATCCTTCTCTTAAGATGGTTGTCGGAAGGAAGCAGCCAAAGGAGTATGGGGAGCCAAGAGACAGGTTCTTTGTGGGGCCTGTTGAGAAAGGCGACAGGGTGATTGTGCTGGAGGATGTGACTACCACAGGTGGCTCTGTTATTGAGCACCTGAACTATCTCAAAGAAGCAGGAGTCAATATTGTCGCAATAGTCTCTCTTTTCAACAGGCTTGAGAAGAGGGATGATGGCATGAGCGTTGCAGAATACATCAAGAAAGAATTCAGCATCCCATACTACTGGCTAAGCGACGGGCCGAGGATACTTCCTCTTGCAGTGAAAGGCATGAGCAGCGAGCTCAAGGCAAAAGTGCAGGAGAGCGTGAATAAATATTCAACTGAAAAAATAAAATTAAGCTGAGGCAAAATGAATTTCACAGAAAAACTCGCAAAAGCAGCAGAAGAAAACAATAGCATCGTCTGTGCTGGTTTTGATCCTGATGCTGATAAGATCCCAATAAAAGGCAAGCCAGGTGATGTGATCCCTAAATTCTTTTCCGGCCTGCTTGATGCTTTTGAGGCAGAGGATGCAAAGCCAGGCATCATAAAGCCAAATGCAGCATTCTATGAGCAGTATGGCATTGATGGAATAAAGGCAATGAAGAAAGTGATTGATGACTGCAAGAAAAGAGGCTATCTTGTGATACTTGATGCGAAAAGGGCTGACATAGGCAACACATCAAAGGCTTATGCAAAGGCTGTGTTTGACACTTTCGGTGTTGATGCAGTCACAGTCGCGCCTTACATGGGCTCTGATTCTGTGCAGCCTTTCATTGAGTACAGCGGAGAGGGAAGAGGTGTCTACATACTGAACAGGACATCCAACAAAGGAGCTGTTGACATGCAGGACCTTGTTGTGAATGGAAAGCCTCTTTACATGGAGACTGCCAAGAAGATTGTTGAATGGCACAGGCCAGGAACAGGAGCTGTTGTCGGAGCAACTTATCCCGGAGAGCTGGAGGCAATATCAAAGTTCTTTGTAAGCTCTGGAAAGAAAGTTCCATTGCTCATTCCAGGTGTCGGAGCGCAGGGAGGCTCTGCTTCTGATGTTGTCAAGGCGCTGAAGAAGAGCGGCAATGACATAAAAATCCACAGGATAAACTCATCAAGAGGCATAATCTTTGCCTATCTTGACAAAAAGACTGATGATTTTGCAGGCGCAGCTGCAAAAGCAGTGAAAGAACTGAACGGGGAGATAAATCTAAGGTGATAATACAATGATTCCTACAACACCACAACATCAATCAGTACCTGATAATATGACCTTAGGCGGATTGACTGAACACGCTTATCTCAATCTTGGAATCAATCTTAATCAGGGAGCAGGACTTGAAGAGCAGTTTGATTATGCTTGCCATCAAATACAGTCTCTTCCAGGTTTCAGTCAGGATTTGCCTGAAGTTGTAGAAGGCCTGAGCCTCAGGGTAAGCGGAAGTTATGAAGGAAAATCAATATCAATACTTCTCATGAGAAGCAATGTGCCCATGAGGGTTTATTCTCCAGGGGAATGGCTTCTT
>DATDWE010000042.1:0-2310 GCA_035289765.1 Candidatus Nanoarchaeia archaeon | reverse complement strand
GAGGATAGCCAGGAAAGAGGGCGCGAAGTTCATCATCACAGGAGAGAACCTTGGCCAGGTGGCCTCGCAGACACTTGACAACATGACTGTCGCTGACAGGGCAGTTAAGATGATCATATTGAGGCCATTGCTCTGCTATGACAAGCAGGATATTGTGAACATGGCCAAAGAGATAGGGACCTATGAGATATCCATTGAACCTCCAGGATGCTGCAGGCTTGTGCCTCCGCATCCTGCAACAAGGTCAACTGTCATGCAGATTGAGGAGCAGGAGAAGATGGTTGATGCTGTAGAAGAGTTTGAGGAGGAAAGCATTGAAGGAGCGTAGAGGGTTTTGACTATTATCCTGTCGTAATATTTATATATAAGAAAGCTAAGAGACTGTTATAATGCAAAAAAAGAGCCAGCTCACAGCTTTTATCATTATAGGAATTCTTGTATTTGCTATGGTGGGCGCAGTGGCTTATTTCACATCCAACAGGGGAAAGGAGTATGTTCCTGCATCAATGAAGGAGATAAAGGCATACACTGATGAATGCCTCAAGAAGACAGCAGAGGATGCAATATTCCTGGCAGGAGTGCAGGGAGGGGTGATATACTTCTCTGATGTGCTGCCAAACCAGGAGACATTCTACTCATATTCAACATACTGGTATGATTCAGGCCAGGACACCTCTGTATCAAAAGAGTTCATTGAAGGAGAGATATCTACATATATCTATGAGGAGATGGAGCAAAGGTGCATAAGGGATTATGAATCATTCCATGAGAGCCTGCTGGTAGGAGAGATGAAGGCAAAGACCGAGATAAAAGAGAATTCGGTGCTGGTCACAATAGATTACCCAGTGACTATGCTGCAGGGAGAGACGCAGACAATGATCTCAAAGTTCTCAGCAGAGATTCCTGTAAGGCTTGGCAAGGCAATTGAGACAGCAAATGCAGTGGTTGAGCTGGAGAAGAAGGATCCAGACAATGTGAGGCTTTCTGAAATTGGGGATATGGAGCTCACAGTTGTCCCATACAGGTATTCTGATGATGTGATGATATATTCAATAATTGACGAGGAGAACAAGGTGAGCGGATTTGACTTCAAGCTTGTGTTCGCGAGCAGGTTCAGCGGAGAGACAAGCGGAGAGAACAGGGCTCCTACAATAGTGAATGCCAATAATCTGCTTCTTGTGCAGGGGATAGAGGCAGAGTACAGGTTTGATGCATTTGATGCTGACAATGACAATCTTGAGTTTGACACAATCGGAAGATTCCCTGTGTCAAAGGATGGGGTGATGAAGATCACTCCAACAGAGGATGATGTCGGAGAATACTCCCTCACTGTCGTAGTGAAGGACGGCAAAGGCGGAAGGGATGCAGAGACAATAAAGATACTGGTGATAGCAGCATGAGGAAGTTAATTATTGCTTTGATACTTGGAATGGTTTTGCTATCAGTTATTGTGGCTGGTGAGTGTCCTGCGGATGCCAGCCCAGAGGACAAGAAGAACAACCCCCAGTGTACTGAGTTTGAGGTGAGCGCTGACAATATTGCCAGTGTGCAGCCATCAGATATCCAGAAGCTAGACTCCAGCAAGCTTACCTCACAGGTTATACAGAAGATGAGCGATTCCCAGATAAAGGCGCTCACAGTCACACAAATCCAAGGCTTGAATGAAGCGCAAGTGAATGAGATTCTTTTGAGGGATAAAGAAACCATCATTGAGTTTGCATCTGCCCTTAAATCAAACCAGCTTACTCCAGAAGTGCTATGGAGGCTGAGCGATAAAGAAGTTCTTGGTAATGTAAAGCAGGAAGAAGTGATAACGGCAATCAACAGCCTTGGCGGAGTGCAGATAACAGGCATTGCAGCTGGCGGCCTGGGAAAGATAAAGATAACAGGAACAACAGCAGACAGCATGTTCATAGAGGATGCCAATGGAAACGGAATAAGGGCCACAACAGGAGGAAAGGCAAACATAAAGATAGATGAGAATGGAGTCATCTACATTGAAGAAGGAGAGAACCTTGGAGTATGGCACAATGGAAACAGGGTTGCTGATTTCTCTGGCACCGGAAGCGTTGATGCGGATGGGACTTTTGTCTGCGAAGGCGCATGCTCTGTGTCTGGAACAGATATCTCTGTTTTGATAGAGCAAGGCGTTGCATTGGTAAAAATGGTTTTCACAGGACAAGCTAATGTTGAAGTTGATGAATTTGGTGCAATAACCAGGATGGATGGATTATTACAAGGACCTCATAAAGAATTGATATTTGCAGCAGCAGATGGAGGTTATCATGCTACTTTCCATGGAGCTGAGAT
>DATDWE010000041.1:0-29829 GCA_035289765.1 Candidatus Nanoarchaeia archaeon | reverse complement strand
AGCCCGCAACGGGTTACGCTCCGTTGACACGCAATGTGGAGCATGAAGCTCCACTCCTCGGCTTTAATGCTTAAAACAGAGGGCCGAGGTATGGGGCCTTGCGCCCCATCTCTTTTGGTAAAGCTTTTGTAAAAGGTTTGGGCCCATCACCCGCCTCGCCAGCGCCATGGCGGCGTATTTGCGGGGCCGCCACAGTGGTGGTTGCCGAACGAAGTGAGCGCAACTAAGAAAACCAAAAGTTTTCTGTTGCGTGCAAAAAGAATAAATCCTAACTTGACAGTATCAGCCAATGAAGCATAAAATATATAAATGATGCCCGGATTGGGCACTTCAAGAGGGGTGTTATCATGGCAAAAAAGATCCATCAAACAACAATATCTCATGAGAAAAAGAGAATTCCGTTCACTAACTGGCAGATAGCTGCTTTTGTTCTTGCATTGCTGCTCATAATCTCAGTCTTCACAAACGGCTTCTCATTCCAGAAGAAGCTATCAAAAGAAGAGGTAAAGGACAAGGCTGAGGCTTACATCAATGCCCTCATGAAAGGCCAGGCAACAGCAGCAATCCAGGAGATAACAGAGGAAAATGATCTTTACAGGATAAAGCTTGATGTCGGGGGAAGGGTCTATGATTCCTATGTCAGCAAGGACGGCCAGCTTTTGTTCCCACAGGCAATGAACATGACTCAGGAGCTGCCTGCAGAGCAGCCACCAGCAGAACAGGCTGACCTGAGCAATGTGGACATGACTGACGATGATCCTGCCAAGGGCAATGACAATGCGCCTGTCACAATAGTTGAATTCAGCGACTTCCAGTGCCCTTTCTGCGCCAAATTCTATACGCAGACACTGCCTCAGATTGAGGAAGAATACATCAAGACAGGAAAAGCAAGGCTTGTGTACAGGGATTTCCCTCTGGATTCCCATAAGAACTCACAGAAGGCAGCCGAAGCATCAGAATGCGCTGATGACCAGGGAAAATTCTGGGAGATGCATAATATCATGTTTGATAACCAGGACAGCATCGGTGTATCAAGCCTCAAGAAGTACGCAGAAAACATAGGCCTTGACACAGCAAAGTTCAATGAATGCCTTGACTCAGGAAAATACCAGGCAGAGGTCCAGAAGGACCTTGCAGACGGCCAGAAATATGGGGTTACAGGGACGCCTGCTTTCTTCATCAATGGCAGGCTTGTGTCTGGAGCGCAGCCTTTCGATGTCTTCAAGGGCATAATTGATGAGGAGCTTTCCAGATAATATTTTATTCTCAAAATGAAAAAAGAGAGCAGCGAGAAAGAGGACAAACTTCTTGAAGAGATTTATGAGTCGCTAGATTCTCTGAAAGACAATTGGTATCACGTGATACCTCCAGTCATATCAGATCTCTTGTTCCTTCTAATTTATGGCGCAATATTGGGCTATTTCGGGGATGCTATCATCAACAATCTTTATTCTCTCGGCGCGTCAATGATGCAGACGCAGGAGTCGCAGATAGGAATCATCCTGAAGAGCATATTTTGGTCTCTTGCGGAGATGGCTGTTGCTCTGTACATAACCTATGTTGTCCTGCAGGGCATAAGCTGGAGATTCAGCAAGGCCATTGCTGCACAGAAGGATCCAATAATGACATATCTCAAGAGATTCTCTCTTGTCAACATCCCCTGGTTTCTGCTGTTTGCAGCTTATTCAACAATCTCTTTTCTGGTTGGTTTCTATAACAGGAGAACAATCTATGCAAGCATAATACTTTACATATTCCTTGCAGCCCTGATCTATTTTGCAGTGATCTCATATGCATTGGCTGGAAGGAGCGCATCAAGGGCACTGTCCGGAGCTTTCCAGATTGGCACAGCCAAATTTCTCTATGTCGCGCCCAGGATTCTGATTGCAGCCGCAGCTTTGTATTTTGTGGGCCTGGCTGTATCTTATGCAGGGAGCCTGAGCTTTAAGCTTATGATTGTCCTTGGCGTATTGGTGCTGCTGCCTTTTGTGACGCTTGTAAGAGTGTATCTGCACATCATATTGAAGCCTTTCAGCAAAAAATTTATATAATCCTATTCAGATGTATGTCTCAGAGGAGGATATTATGCCAGCAAAAAAATCAGATAAGCCGAAAGTTCTTGTGTACTCCACGCCAACATGCCCTTTCTGCAAGATGGCAAAGGAGTTCCTGAAAGATAAGAAGATCGCATTCAAGGACCTGAATGTCGCAGAGGATGACAAAGCCAGAAGCGACATGATTGAGAAGTCAGGCCAGATGGGAGTGCCTGTCCTTGACATAAACGGCACAATCATCATAGGATTTGACAAGGAAGCAATAAAGAAAGCCTTGAAGGTCTGAATCTGCTTTGATCATTATGGCAAATCCTTTTAATAATGCCAAGAGCCAGCTCTCAAAGGCAGGAAAGCTCATTGGACTGAAAGACAGGGAAATGGATGTTCTGTTAAAGATTCACGCAATCCATGAGAAGGATATCTCTGTGAAACTCAGAGGCAGGGATACAAAGCTGAAGGCATACAGGGTCCAGCACAACAATGCAAGAGGACCTTTCAAGGGAGGCATAAGATTCCATCCTGATGTCAACATGGATGAGGTAAAAGCTCTTGCCTTCTGGATGTCAATGAAGTGCGCTGTTGTGAACATACCTTTCGGAGGAGGGAAGGGCGGTGTTGCAATTGACACGAAGAATCTTTCTGATAAAGACCTTGAGAATGTGAGCAGGGCTTACATCCAGGCAATGGCAGATTTCATAGGCCCTGACAAGGACATACCTGCGCCAGATGTCTACACAAATCCCAAGGTAATGGCATGGATGCTTGATGAGTATGAGAAAATAGCTGGAAAGAAATCTCCTGGAGTGATAACAGGAAAGCCCTTGGCATTGGGAGGAAGCAAGGCAAGGGATTACTCAACTGCCCAGGGAGGAGTCTTTGTGCTTAAGCAGGCAGTTGACCTATTTGACATGCCTCCTTTCAGCACAAAAGTCGCAATACAGGGATTCGGGAATGCAGGAATGCACGCTGCAGGGCTTATGCACAACATTGGCTACAAGATAATCGCTGTCAGCGACTCAAAAGGAGGGGTCTATGATGAGAAAGGCCTCAGGATACCTCAGCTCATTGAGCATAAGACCAAGACAGGCTCTGTTAAAGGATTTGGCGCTGCTGAGATAACAAATGAGGAGCTTCTTGAGCTGAAGACACATATTCTTGTTCCGGCTGCGCTTGAGAATGTGATTACAGAGAAGAACGCACCAAGGATAAAAGCAAAGATAATCCTTGAGCTGGCAAACGGGCCTGTGACTCCGGAAGCTGATGAGATTCTATTCAAAAATGATGTTTTTGTGATCCCTGACATCCTTGCGAATGCAGGAGGAGTTGCTGTGTCTTATTTTGAGTGGGTGCAGAACAGGATGGGCTATTACTGGGAAGAGGATGACATTCTTGAGAAGCTTGGCTCGCTCATGTTCAAGGCATTCAAGGATGTCCACAGCATAAGCAAGGCGCACCGCACAGACATGAGAACTGCTGCCTTTGTTCTTGGAGCGCAGAGAATCCTCGAGGCTGAGAAGCTGAGGGGGAATGTCTAGAATATTCATTCAGGAGGGTAATCTTTTGGCAGGAATATAGTGCCTGCAGCCTTTCCTTTCATCACTGCCTTCAGGACATCATATCTTCTTTTGGCGCCATGCATCTTCTTCTGGAAATCGCTGTCATGATTGCAGTACTGGCCGTTTGCTATCACAACATAGACACCTTTATCTGCTGCATCTTGTGCTGCCTGTATCTTTGACAGCATCCCTCCCCTTCCTCTCTTGGATGTTGTGAAGAACACCTGGTTCTCAAGCCCTCCGGGATTCTTGACAACCCTTATTGGGGTGAATTCCTCATTTATGCATGATTCAACAGTATATATTCCGTTGGTGTTGGAAAGAATTACAAGCATTGTCTTGTATCCCTCATCACTCAGCTGGCCTGCTATGAGGCTTGCGAGGCCGTCATTGTCCCTGAACACTCTCTCACCTTTGAGCTGGATGTCAA
This sequence comes from Candidatus Nanoarchaeia archaeon, assembly GCA_035289765.1. GTDB lineage: Archaea > Nanobdellota > Nanobdellia > Woesearchaeales > UBA12501 > WJJV01. Next base: position 25,789 of record DATDWE010000041.1, on the reverse strand, counting down.
TCTCTTCCAGGATTTTGCTGTCATTCTCATTTATCACAGGTATCATTCCCTTGTCCAGCCATCCCCTGTATGTGCTGAACAGTTTGTCTTTTCTCTGAGGGTCTCTCAGGTCATCATACGTCACCAGAGATTCCATTGTGAACTCAGGGTAAAGGCTCTGCAGCCACAATGAATAAAGCATGTACTGCCCTTCAACAGCATCAAGCTGTTTCTGAACAGGAGAATACTTTTCTTTTTCAGGTATCTTGTCCCCCCTTCTCAGCCTCTCTTTTCTGCCAAGGCCTATTGCCCCTGAGCTTACGACAAGGACCTTCATTCCAGTATCCTCTTTTATCTGCCTGATGTCTTCTGCAATGCACATCATGTTGTGTGCTGTCCTTCTCCGCTCTTTATGGGTTATGACACCTGTTCCTATCTTTACAACAAGAGTATCATATCCTGACACATCTGAATAGAGCTGGAAATTATCAGAAGGCTCTGTAATCAGCTTTCCATCATACACAAGAAGACCTGATTCAGGAGAAGGCCTGAAGTAGCTTCCAAGGCTTTCTATGTACCTTGCTCTGTCTACTTTTGGCTGTCTGCTGCAATCCTGCATTTTAATCAGTCCAGAGATCGGATTGTATATAAATATTTCTATTTTCACCACTATCAGATACTAACAAAGCACAATCTTTATATATAACCTCTATCCCTTCCATATATGGGTGTTTTAGAGCCAGATAAGCTCTTTTCTGGGCATTATTGGGAGGCAAAAATGAAAGCAGAATCAGGAAAATGCGAGAAGTGCGGAGCACAGAGAATCACAAAGGCAGGAACCTGCAAGAGATGCAGGATGAATGGATTCCATTAGATTTGTCTAGTTACCATCTCATTTCTTCTTAAGAAACCATATCCTGAATGATTCGGCCATCCTGTGTGATTTTGTCCTTCTGTTGTTCTCTATTATGATGAAATGTTTCTTCACCATCCTTTCTATCCTTTTCTCATTGAATGTGCACCACTTTTTCTCAAACGGCTTCCACATTATGTATGCTCTTTCCAGCAGCTTATTGGCTTTCTTGCTAGGATGATTGAACCTGCCTTCCTTGTACATATATTTTGTTATCCACTTCTTTATTATTGCAGAATCAAGTATGTCTGTTTTCTTGTTATAGGTGTTGTAAAGAAGATGCTGGAACAGCTCCATGTGAAGTTTCTTTTCATAAGGATATCTGAGATGCCTCTCAATAATCCTGTCAGGATCAACATACTTCCAGTTCTTTGGCAGGTGCCATATCCTGCTTATCAAATAGCCTTCTTTCTTCAGCACGCGCGCAATCTCCTTCATGAAGGCATCTTTTTTGCTCCTTGGAATGTTTCCCTGGACTAAATCGCCCATCACAATGTCAAACTTCCTGTCTTCAAAGGGCATATCAAGCCAGTCCCCGACAACCTTGCGCTCTCTTGACCTTATTTTCCTGAGCTTAGTCATCTCATCTATCATCTTCTTGTTTATATCTATCAAAGTGACATCTGCATTTGCCTTTGCGAGAACATCCCTGAGCTCAGGAGTTGCTCCTAGAACAAGGGCTTTAGGTCTTTTTATGCCTGTTTTCTTTATATAATGCAGAAAAATCCTTTTCTCATCTTCAGTAGGCCTGCCCGGAGCAGTATAATATTCATCCCACCTTTCTGCAAAGCCCTTCCACGGGTCAGCATACCTGTTTGTCATTTTCACTTCTTCCTGCACACAAAGATGCAGTGGTCCATCTCAAAAGGCTCAAGCTCCCTGTAATCTATTATCTCAAGCTCTTTCTCAAGCTTCCTTCTTACCTCTTCAAACACAGTCCTTGGCTTCTTTGTTATGTCTACGCTCCTTGACTTCACTGCAATGAACGCAAGACCTCCCTGCTTAAGGAACATATCTACATTTTTCAGGAATATCTCTGCCTGGTTCTTCTGCGCAATGTCCTGGTAGATATAATCCACAATCCCTGTCTGGTAGAAGTATGACTCGGGATGGTTTGCATCTGCTATTATGGGCGCAATATTCTTCCTCTTCTCTGAGACAAAGACCATATCCCTCACAACCCTCGGCGCAAAGTCAAGCGCAAACATGAAGCCGTCTTTTCCAAGTATGTCGCTTACAAAGCTCGGCGTGTACCCATGCGAGCATCCAAGATAAAGCACAGTCTGGCCTGGCATTAATCCAATCTCTTTCACTCCCTTGAGTATTGCTGCTGCGAGCTTTGACTTGCGTGCATCCCACTGCCTGTACTCAATGCCCTCATCTTTCATAACACGCTCATCAAAAGGCCTGTGGCCAGGAGCAATGCTTTTAGTGAAAAGCCTTTTTCCGTCAGTATAGATTCCCTCGAACCTGTGCTCTTTCAGTTTCATTTTGCCTTTCCCTGCTTCAGCTTTGCCTCAACCATCTTCCTCAATTTATCGCCTACAAACTTTCCCTTGAAATAATCAACCTTTGCTGCTATTGATATCTTGTCGGCAAGAGCTCTTGCAATCCTTCCTTTGTCATCCTTGCCTGCCTGCGCAATGAATGGGTGTTCATGTATATATCCATGCTTTGGCGGCCTTGTGTGCTGTGTAAGATGCCTGAAAAAAGCCTCTTCTGCTCCAAGGACCTGGACTGTGGAAGAAGGAAACTCTGCCAGCCTCTTCAGCGAGCCAGCCTGCTCAAGCAGTTTTGCGCCTACCACAGGGCCTGCAACTGCACTTATGTTAGGGCAGTATCCTTTCATAAGTTTCTCAATGTAGTCAGCCTGCCTCTTCTTGAGCCTGTACATGCTGCTGAGCTCTCTTGCAAGATCCATCATGGGATCAATGTCCTTCTTCTTTATGTCTGCGCCCATGCTGTCTTCCTTTCCTAACCTAAGCTCCTTCAGCAGCTGCTCTTTTGTCTTCTTTGCCACTATCTCTGCGAACTTCTCATGGTCCTGTATTGACTCAGAGAATTCAGGGAGATAATAGGAATACCACTCCCTGAGCCTTTTTGCCATAGTATTTGTTATCCTTTCCATCTCGCCAAGATGGTTCACTGCCTGTGATACAAAGATATCTTCATTGACTGAATGGCTTATCCTGTGCCTTGTGATGATTGTATTGGCATGCCTTACGCTCTCAAAAATGCCTTCTTTTCTTGCTGTCTCAGCTATTCTTGCCAGCTTCTTGATGTCAGGATCAGACTTTATGCCTGAAAGCTCCTCTTTCTTTATTCCTATAATGACAAACTGGCCCTTTTTGTGCTTCTTGATCAGCTTTTTCTCTGCCTCAATGAATTTCCCTTCTGCAAGAGGCATTGAGTTCTCAATTATCTCTTTATCGCTGAATAGGACTTTGTCTATCATGAAGAAGTTCTGGTTGAACACAAAGCTTCCTGAGCTGGTTGAATACAAGTAAAGCTGAGCCATTATATACCTGTTTTCCGATAACTATTTAAATATGTTTCTTGATATTCTATCTATATATAAATGTTTTTTATGCACTCAGGGGGTATTATGGACAAAAGAATACAGCTGGAAGGCCATAAGCTGATGTATCATGTAGATGAGGTTTCAAAATGGCTAAAAGGGGAGACTGTAGCCCCAATATATATCGAGATGGGGCCTATCAATGCATGCAATCATAAATGTGTTTTCTGCGCCCTGGATTATCTTAAGAACAAAGGAGCATGCATTGAGCGGGACATCCTCCTAAAGAATCTCAAGAGCATGGCTGATTTTGGAGTAAAAGCAATAATGTTTGCAGGAGAAGGAGAGCCTCTGGCCTATCCTTATATTGTCGAGGCAACAGAAAAAGCAAAGAAGTTTGGGCTTGATGTCGCCTTCACCACCAATGGAGTTCTTTTTGATAGGAAGAAAACAGAAGCCATGCTTAAACATATATCATGGATTAAATTCAGCATCGATGCAGGGACAAGAGACACTTACGCGAAGGTCCATGGATGCATGCCAGAAGATTTTGACAGGGTATTTGAGAATATAAGGTACGCATGCGAATACAGGAAGAAAAACAAGCTGGACTCTGCAATTGGCTGCCAGATCCTCATGATTCCATACAACATTGAGGAGATAGAGAGGCTCATAACCAAGGTGAAGGGCCTTGGAGTAGATTACGTTGTGCTGAAACCATATTCACAGCACCCTAACAGCATAAACAGGCTTGTGCTTGACAGAAAGAAATATGACGGACAGCTCAAAGAAATCTCAAAAAAACATTCAACAGAAGATTTCCAGGTTATCTACAGGGACATATCTGCACAGGAAGTGGAGAAACATATAGAATATGACAAATGCTATGGACTTAACTTCTTTGCGCTCATAGATGCTGAAGGGAATGTTATCCCTTGCAATCTTTTCTATGAAAAACCAGAGTTCACTTATGGAAACCTAAACAAAAACACATTTAAAGAGATATGGAACAGCAAAAAAAGAAAGGAAGTTCTTGACAAGCTCTACAAAAAAGGCTGCGCTGACTGCAGGAAAGGCTGTAGGCTTAATTTTGTGAATAAATATCTTGACAATATCAAGAACAGGAACATAGAACATATTAATTTTATATGAAATCTAAATATGCACCAACTCATTGCTGATATAAAAATGAAACCAAAGAAAGACATGAAAATCATCCTCTGCACAATACCTCAGAGAGTTGACCTGAAAAGAGAGGGCGGCGAGACAGCCATGATGCCCAAGATTGCAATTGTTTCTCTCACAAAATGGATGGAAAAACACGGATATTCAAGTGACTTCTTTGATGCAGACATGCTGCTTCCTTCAGAAAAAGAGATTTTCAGCTATTTCAGGAAGAGACAGCCTGATGTCGTTGGAATAAGTGCTGTTGTATCCACAAGCTACCTCCAGGTGAAGGGGATGTCCAGGATCATACGCAAGGCATGCCCCTCAACAGCGATAGTTGTCGGAGGCAATATGGCAGTAAGCGCAAATCTCCTTCTGCGCGCAGCAGAGGCTGATTTCTGCGTTCTTGGCGATGGTGAGATACCTTTTGTTGAACTCATCGACTATCTGCGGACCAATGGAAAGAAGATAACCCCTGAACTGTCAAGGATAAAAGGCCTTGCGTTCCTCAACAACAGGGAGATGGAATTCACAGGCTACGGAGAACCCGTGTCCGGAGATGAAAACCCCTATACTGATTATGAACTTCTTAAAAAAGGACTTCTGTCAAAACCTCAGCTGCTGAGAAATTATTTTGAAGAGGCAAGAAAATCAATAGTCTGGTTTGCAAAGGATCCACGTACATTCGAGAAAGACAGGAAGCCCTATGTTGCGCATTCATGGGTCGGCAAGGGCTGTGTGGGAAGATGCACCTTCTGCCAGCGTTTCTGCAAGGGATACCATGTCTTTAATCTTAAGAGATTCGAGGACCACATCATTGAACTCAAGACTAGGTATGGTGTGCAGTCATTGTTCATTGCCGGAGAGAACTTCGGGCTGCCAAGAGAATTTGCATATGAAGTCGCAAAGGTCCTCAACAAGCATGATTTCCTGTGGGTGGCTGGCGCAGCAAGGGTCACAAACTTCAAGGCAGAGGATTACAGGTTCTTTAAGGAACACGGATGCATAGGGGTAAAGTTCGGCATAGAGTCTGGAAGCAAGAAGATACTTTGCATAATGGAAAAGAACTTCTCCCTTGAGCAGGTTGAGAATGCAATTATGGAAGTAAGCAAGCAAGGCATTATAGCCCCATTGTCATGCTGTATCGGAATGCCTGGGGAAACTGATAGCACAATCATGGAGACAGGAAAATACATTGGAAAACTTTCACGCCTACAGGGGGAGCCTCCGAATGATGTCGGCCTCTTCTATGCTATGCCCCTGCCAGGCTCGCCTTTGTACGAATACGGCCAGCTGCAGGGGGTAATAGGAACCTCTCTGAAAGGTGAGGAGGAGTTCCTCACTTATATGTCAGACAGAAGCAGCCAGAAAGAGAATTATATAAACCTGACAGGGATCAGCAGAAGGAGGACAAACTTTTGGGATTACCTTGTTCTTTATGAGGCCACAAGAGAGTATTACAGCAAACCGCTAAAGAAAAGAGGGAAGGCAGTGCAGCAGAACCAAAAGAATAGCGCCTCAGTCTTCAAATCACTCCTTCAGCTTATGCTTAACCAATATTCAATATTTAGCCTGGCAAAGAAAGTAGCAAAAAGCCCGATAGGTACACTAAACGGACTGATGTGCAGGTCACGCATTGCAGCAAAGATACCCAGACTGATCTTATATCCTGTAATGCGCAATCTTTTCCATGCCGAATACCTAACAAAAAGGGCCATAATCAACGTATCAAGGATATTCAGGAACAATGAGTGGATTGAGCTCGATGCAAGGTTCAAGAAAAGGAAATGCAGGATCAAAGTGGATCATTCACAATCACTCCGCAAGATAAATGCTGGAATAAGGGAGTCTCTTCCATCACCAAGTTCATTGACAGAGAGGAACCAGATAATACTCTATCAGGGAAGATAGCGGACAGATAAATTTATTAAACAATGGCAGCTAAAAGGATTGGTGAGGCAAAATGAAGGCAATTGTCACAGGGGGGGCAGGCTTTATCGGAAGCCATCTGGTTGAGCTGCTCCTGAAAAAAGGATTTGAGGTAGTTGCTGTAGATGATATGTCCAATGGGCAGCTTGACAATGTAGAGCTCTTCAAGGACAATCCAAAATACAGGTTCCTGAAGATAGACCTTTCAAAAGGGTTTGATGATTCTTTTTTTAAAGGGACAGATTATGTGTTCCATATGGCTGCACTGGCAGACATTGTCCCTTCTATAGAGAATCCTGTAAGATATCATGAGGCAAACGTGACCGCAACAGTCAGGGTGCTGGAGGCATGCAGAAAATATAGCATAAAAAAGATTATATACAGCGCTTCTTCATCCTGCTATGGGATCCCCGACAGGTACCCTACTAATGAGAATGCTGACATAAGGCCGGAATATCCATATGCCTTCACAAAATATCTTGGAGAGCAGTGTGTTATGTTCTGGAGCAGGCTTTACAAGATTCCAGCTGTTTCTTTGAGATACTTCAATGTTTTTGGCACAAGGGCAAGGACGAACAAAACATATGGTGCCGTATTCAAGGTATTCCTGAAACAAAAGCTTGAGAAGAAGCCCCTCACTATTGTAGGAGATGGCAGTCAGACAAGGGATTTTATCTATGTTACAGATGTTGCTGAGGCAAACCTGCTTGCAGCAGAGTCTGATATCAATGGCGAGATAATCAATATAGGGGCAGGAAAACCACAGTCAATAAATCATCTGGCAGAACTTATTGGGGGAGAAAAGGTATATATCCCAAAAAGGCCTGGAGAGCCGGACTCAACTCATGCAGATATATCAAAAGCTAAAAAGCTTCTTGACTGGAAGCCAAAAGTACCCTTTGAGGATGGTGTGAAGATCATGCTTGAAAATATTGACTACTGGAAAGATGCTCCATTGTGGACTCCTGAGAAGATAGAACAAGCCACAAAGGCATGGTTCAAATATCTGAAGTGAGCGAAGGAAACACCCTGTCTCTGATGTAGTATAGGGCCTCCCTGTCATGGGATATCATCTTGAGGTCTTTTGTCTCATCAATATCATACCATCCCAGTCCCTGGCCTTCATGAAGATTTAATGAATCCTTGCCATCACACTGTTCAACAAAGACATTCTTGATCTTTCTTTCTCCATTGAGCTCATATTCCTGCCTCATCACAAGTTTTGGGTTTTTAGAAACAAAATCAAGCTCTTCTTTTACCTCCCTTATTGCAGCCTCTTTAGGAGTCTCCCCCTTTTTCACAGAACCTCCAAAAAAAGCCCAGTGATCAGGGAGCCTCTTTGTGTACTTTGTCCTATGCTGCAGCAGGACTTTCTTGTCCTTATCATACAGTATGATGCAGGCAACTTGTTTTAATTTCATATACAAACCCCTTAAAACATTATAAAGTAAAATATATAAATAACCTATTAAACAAATATAAATGCGTATATATATTAATATTCCTGTTATTGCCTTATATGGGCTCTGTGGGGTGTGATTTTGACAAAAAAAGTGCTTTTGCTAGGACATACTGGAAAAGTAGGTATTGCCCTAAAAAGCGTTCTTAATGGCAATTATAGGGTTATTGGCAGGAACAGCAATGACTTTGATGCCCTGGATTTTGATGCAGTAAGAAAAATGGTGCAGGCAGAGAAACCAGATATACTGATCAATACTGTTGCTTTTCTTGGAATTGATCCATGCGAGAATGACCCCGAGAAAGCATTCAAGATAAACACGCTATTCCCTAAACTTTTGGCCAGTCTTTCAAATGAACTGGATTTTCTGCTTGTTCATTTCAGTACAGACGCAGTATTCAATGATGGAAAAGGAGATTTCTATGTTGAAAGCGACATACCAAAGCCACTGAATGTCTATGGGATGACAAAGTATGGAGGAGACTGCCTAATTCAGGCAATAGCAAAAAAGTATTTCATCTTCAGGATATCAATAATGTTCGGTAAATCAATAAAAAACAATCAGTTTGTTGAGAAGATGCTTCAGCTGATAAATCAGGGAAGAAAAACACTTAAGATTGCAGATGACATCATCTCATCGCCCTCATATAGCCTTGATGTTGCAAAAGGAGTCAGGGAAATCCTTAAGAGATCGCCTGAGTATGGCATATACCATATGGTGAATGACGGAAAGGCAACACTTTTTGATATCATGTCCGAGATTGTAAATGGACTTGGTCTTGATGTCAAAATAGAGAAGGCATCATATAATGATTTCCCTTTTACAGGAATAAAGAATACAAACACACCAATCAGATCAGAGAAGATAAAGCCCTTGAGGCCCTGGAAAGAGGCTATTAAAGATTATGTGGAAGAACTGAAGAAGGAGTTGAACTAAATGGTTGATAGATACAAAATGGAAGGCCACAAACTGCTGTGGCATCTTGACAGAGTGAATGACTGGCTTAGTGGGAAGAAGATAGCTCCGATACACATTGATGTGGGGTTGAGCAAAGGATGCAACATAAGATGTGAGTATTGTTATGGTGCAATACAGGGCAACCTCTACAAGAATGGCGCTAAAGTGTACTTTCCAAGAGAGCCTCTATTGAGATATATGAGGGATGCCGGAGAAGCAGGGGTAAGATCCATGGCCATTATCGGAGAAGCAGAACCTCTGATGAATCCGCATATGTATGATGCAATTGTTGAAGGAAGAAAAGCCGGAGTTGACATGGCTCTTGGGACAAATGGAACAATCTTTGACAGAGGAGAGAAAGGCATATCTGCTCTCAAGAACCTGACGTGGATAAGATTCAATATAAGCGCAGCATCCGACGAAGCATACAAAAGAGTGCATGGAAGCCCCCTTTTCTCTAGTTTTATAAAGAGTGTAAAGTTCTGTGTCGAGAAGAAAAAGGAGCTCAAACTTCCTGTCACAATAGGTCTGCAAATGGTGCTTACACCAACCAATGTTGATCAGGCAATCCCCTTGGCAAAGCTTGGAAAAGAGCTCGGAGTGGATTATTTTGTGATAAAGCAGTGCAGTGACACTGTTGACAATGACCTCGGGATATTCAAGCAGCTTGGGAAATACAAGAGCTTCACAGAGATACTGAAAGCAGCAGAGGCCGAGACAACAGAAGGTTACAATGTCATTGTTAAATGGCTGAAGATAGGCAATGAGGGCGCAAGGGACTACGACCGCTGCCTTGGGGTGCCTTTCCTACTGTACTCCTCAGGAGACGGAAAACTGTATCCTTGCGGAGTGTTCTTCAATGATAAATCCGATGAATACCTCATGGGAGACCTTACAAAGCAGTCATTCAAGGACATAATCAAAAGCGACAGATACTGGGAAGTTGTAGACAAGGTCAGCAAAATAAATGTACATGAGAAATGTTATTCAAACTGCAGGACCCACTGGATAAATGATTTCTTATGGAAACTTAAGAATCCTCCAGAGCATGTAAATTTTGTATAATCTCATGTGATCCTAATGAACAGTACACAGACATTGGAGCAAAAAGCAAAGAAAATAAGGAAAGACATACTTGACATGTCAATGAAGTACAATGATGGCCATATAGCTCCCTCCTTTTCAATTGTCGAGATTCTTGTAGCGCTTTATTTCAGGATTTTAAAGGAGAATGACAAGCTTATACTCAGCAAAGGGCATAGTTGTCTGGCACTCTACACTGCGCTCATGGAGCTTGGTTACTGCCCCACAATAAGCGGGCATCCCGATATTCAGGTTTGCGAGGGGATTCACTGCACAACAGGCAGCCTTGGTCATGGCCTTCCAATTGGAGTTGGCATGGCATTCGCAAAGAAATTAAAGAAAGAGAAAGGCCATGTCTATGTTGTGATGGGCGACGGCGAATGCCAGGAAGGGACAATATGGGAGTCAATGAACCTTGCCCAGAGATACAAGCTTGACAATCTTACTGCAATAATAGATTTCAACAAGTTTCAGGCGCTCACAACAATAAAGGATGTAATGAATGAAACAGAGCATTCACTCAAATCCAAATTCAAGGCCTTTGGATGCAACGTAATCATGTCAGCAGGCCATAATGTGAAAGAGCTTGCTGACAAGCTTGGCAGCAAAACAATAGTCAAGGATACTCCAAGAGTGATAATCGCAGACACAGTAAAAGGAAAGGGGATAAGCTTTATGGAGAATGATCCTAAATGGCACAGCAGGCTGCCCAAAGGAGATGAGCTAAAGCAGGCATATGAGGAGCTGAGATGAGAAAGGAATTCGGAAGGCTTATAGTTGAGCTTGCGGAAAAGGATGAAAAGGTAATCTTGATAGTGGGTGATATTGGCTATGGTGTTCTTGACGAGTTTGTCAATAGATTTCCTGACAGATTCTTCAATTTCGGCATATGCGAGCAGAGCATGATAAGCGCAGCTTCTGGAATGGCGCTTGAAGGGTTTAAGCCGTGGGTGTACACAATAACTCCCTTTCTCATAGAGAGGCCTTTTGAGCAGGTTAAGCTGGACATCAATGAGCAGAACGTCAATGTCAAGCTTGTGGGATATGCTGATTACCCCACCCAAGGACCCACACATGCAGAGATTGACGGTCCCCAGCTCATGAAACTTTTCAGGAACATTGAATCTTTCTTCCCCAAAAACTCCAAGGAAACACGGGAAGCGGTGATGAAAGCATATAACTCAAAAAAGCCCGCATTCATAAGCCTAAAGAAAGACAAATCGCTTTAGGTTCCGGAAGGGCTAAAAGAGGTCTGTTGATTATACAGGATTGCGGTGAAAACATGGGCTTAATAGACATCTACAACAGGTCAAAAATACTGAAGACATTGACTTTTGCACTCATCAATCTTACAATGTTGCCGGTCGTATTGCTGTTGTTTACGCTTGATCCTTTAGTGAAGCTGAAGTTCATAAAGATAAGGTCGGAGAGGATAGGTCATCTTGCCGCAAATACAGAAGTGTTCCTTAGAAGGCTTGATATGGGGATAATAAAGAAAAGAAAAATAAAATTCATAGGCATAACTGGAACAAAGATTGCCAATAAGCAGCTTCTGAAGATGTATAAAAGAGTGCTGCCCATAATCCAGGTACCAGAGATAATCAACGGCACAATTATTCAGCTTTTGTTTAATAAGATGTCCTTGGTGGCAAAGCTTGGATTTTTCAAAGACCTTCCAATGGAATCAAACGAATACAAGGAATTCTCATATGGAAAACCTGTTCTGAAGTTCACTGGGCCGGAGAAAATAAAAGGTGAGGGGCTTTTGAGAGAAATGGGGCTTAAGGGCAATGACTGGTTCATCTGCTTCCACTCAAGAGGGCCAAAATATCTTGCTCATGAACTGAAATCAATAGACACAAGCTACCATGATTACAGGAACTGGGACATAGCAACTGCTATGAAAGCTGTCGAATACATCAATTCGAAAGGAGGTTATGCAGTCAGGATGGGGGCTATTGTTGAGAAGAGGCTCCCTGATATGGGGAGCAGCAGGGTCATTGATTATGCGACAAAGCACAGGTCAGAGTTTGGCGATATATATCTCCCGTCAAGATGCAAGTTTTTTCTAGGGGACGGATGCGGACTGAATCAAGTCGGCCAGATATTCAATGTTCCGGAGGCCTGGGTCAATGTTCTTCCATTGGAGAACCCTCCGTGGAGCTGCAGGGGGGTATACATACCAAAGAAACTATACTCATTAAGGAAAAAGAGGCTGCTTACTTTTAAAGAGATTGTGGATTCCGGCCTGAGCAATGCATGGAGGGCTGACGAATACAAGAACGCAGGGGTCAGATGGGTTGACAATACTCCTGAGGAGATTCTTGACCTTGTCAAAGAGGTAAATGAAAGGATAGACGGCGCATGGAGGGAGACAGAGGAGGACAGGGAGTTTCAGAAAAGATTCAGGGCGCTATTCAGGCAGGGAAGCCATTGTCATGGATTTCTTTCCCGTATTGGAGCTAAATTCCTCAGGGAGAATAAGCATCTGTTAGAATAAACAGAAGAAAATAATGAACAGAACATTTATAAATAGACATTAACACTTCATATATGGGGGTTTAAGTCTTATGGACACAGAGGATTATATCAAGAAGGTAAAACAGAGCCTTGATTTTGGAAGGATAAAATCAGTTCTTGATAAGGCAGCAAAGCTGAACGTTCTTGTTGTTGGGGACACAATAATAGACACCTATGTATTTGTCAAGCCTAAAGGAAGGGCTGTGAAGGATCCCATACTATCTGCTGAATTTATCAGCGAGGAGAATTATGCTGGAGGAATACTTGCAATAGCAAATCATCTGAGTGGATTTGTTAGCAAAGTGAAGGTTGTAACCATTATTGGAGATCAGAGGACGAACCTTGACTTTATCAAAAAGTCAGTAAAGGGCAATGTGGCAGTCAAGACATTCTTAAAAAAAGATTCGCCAACAATAATAAAGAAGAGATTTATAGATTCCCACAGGAACAACAAGCTTTTCAAGATAGAATATATGAATGATAAGCCGATAACAGAAGAACTCTCAAAGGAGATTGTTGACTATCTTGATGAGGAGCTTCCAAAGTATGATCTTGCAATTGTGGGGGATTTTGGGCACGGATTTATCAATGAAGCGATAAGAAGAAAGCTTGAAGAAAAGGCAAATTTCCTGGCAGTCAATACGCAGTCAAACAGCGCAAATATGGGCTATAACTATTTTAGGCTATATAATAACATGGACTTTACTTCAATGGACGAATCAGAGCTAAGACTTCCTCTCTTGAGGAGATTTGAGGACATCCTTGAGGTAATAAAGGAGGCAAAGGAAACATTCAAACTGAAGAAGTTTATGGTGACAAGAGGGAATAAGGGCTCAATCTTTGTTGCCAATGGCAATATTTTTAAAGCGCCAATTGTTACAACCTCTGTAAAGGATACTGTCGGAGCAGGAGATGCTCTTTTTGCAATAACCTCTTTGGTTGTATATCTCAATGCAGACAATGATATTGTGCCTTTTGTTGCAAACTGTGCAGGGGGTATAGCAGCAAACATAATCGGTAACAAGGAGAGCGTGACAAAAGAAATGCTTCTGTCTTTCATGGAAGAAAAGGTGTTTGGCAATGGTTCATAAGGAATGGGGCAAGTACAAGGAAAAAATAAAGGACGCATTAGACATATTTGAGTTCCGTCCAGAGATCCTTGAAATCCTTAAGAATTCAATAAAGAACAACCAGAAGATATTTGTTGGTGGCAATGGGGGGAGCGCCTCTATTGCATCACATTATGTGTGCGATCTTTCAAAAGGCGCAACACAGGACTGGTCCAAGAACTTCAAGAGATACAGGGCAATATGTCTTACAGGAAACATAGGGTACCTGACTGCAATATCCAATGATGAGCATTATAATGAGATCTTCAAGCAGCAGCTGATAAACCTGGCCTCTCCAAATGATATCCTCATAATGATATCATCTTCAGGAAACAGCCCCAATGTTGTTGAGGCTGTAAAGTTTGCAAAGGGGCTGGGAATGATAACTATAGGCATCTGCGGATTCAAGGGAGGGAAACTGAAGGAGCTTTCTGACTACTATGCCTACCTTCCAAAGGATAATTATGAGGTCTGTGAGGATGTGCATGGCATATTCGGGCATTTCCTTGCCACTTACCTGAGAGAACAGCGTTGACACATTTTTTCATGTTATGAAGCTTTTTGATCTGGAGAAGAACAATAGGTACTTGAAGAACACTTATTTTAGGATATCTCTTGTTTGCGTAGTCATTCTGGCGGCAATAGTTCTCAGCCTTTTTATGCATTGGGAGCCAGGAGGAGAATCATGGATATATTGGTTTTTCACAAGGATATTCCTAGAAACGGGCAGGTTTACACTTCCTGACAGAAGCCCGTTATATACATTATATCTCAGCCTCTTCCAATGGATGGGCTATCCAGTATCTGTAATAGCAGAGCATATATTCACCTACTTTATGGTCTTGGGTTCTTTGGTGCTGTTATTCCGAAGATACCTTGGCCTTGCTCTCTCAACCTTTGCATCATTGCTATGGCTGCCTTTCCTGAAAGTAGCAGAGCCTTCTGTTCAGGCAATTGGGCTTGCGTTCAGCTGCATTGCTGTCTATATCAGGACAAGCACTTCAAAAAAACATAAAAATTATCTGAAGGCAGCATCATATACTTTCTTTGTGCTGGCATACTTCTTGAGGGGGTCATATATTGTAGTCTTGGGAGTTTTCATACTGTGGGATCTGTATTTGATACTGAAGAAGAAAGACATCAAAGAAATAATGCAATCATTCAGACCAAACATAAATTACCTTCCCTTTATTCTCCTTATAGCCTTGTCTATTCTTTTTATGTCTGTCCAGTCAGACCATAGATTCAACAACGTATGGGGATTCAGCTCAGCATGGCAGCCCACTGACGGCAAATCCCTGGCTGAAACAGGATTCATTGGCCATTACAACAGGGCCTACATAGAAGAAGCATATGGATCATATGAATCATACGGCGGGATGGACGCATACATATCAAATAAGGAGGCTTTTGATGGAGCTGAGACTATAACTGAGATAGTATTGGCCAATCCTGGTTTTATATTCAGGCAGCTTTTCAGGAACATCATGGAGTCAGTCATTCTTTTTGCATGGCTTACCCTTCTTGTAGTGCCATACTCATTGGGATTCTCTTATCTTTTTGTCCCCACTTTTATTGTCTCGCTTATTGCAAGCTTATTGATAATCTTTGGTGCGCTCAGGGCATCAAAAAATGCGTCAATGGTATTGTTTGTGATGTCTATTGTGCTTCAGATAGGCCTGATTGCTGTCTTCTCCCCAAAAGGAAGGTACATGGTGCCCGTGATTCCTGTGCTTGTACTGGCAGCAATATGGCTTGGCAAGACTATGCAAAAATATCTTGATCTTATCTCTGCTCATTTAAAACAGTGGCCAAGGATCAATATTCTTGGAAACAATACAAAGAAAATAACATCTTTGTTGAGAAGATTGGCGTTGCCTGTTGCATTAATACTTCTTTCAAATGGCATTGCGATGTGGGGGCTGGTTGCCATTGATGTTGTGCATGACATAAGCACTAACGATCTACACGTTCTTGAGAGAAGACCCTTCTCAATGAAATCATCCCACGATGCTCTGGAGTCTCTCATAATAGACTGCAATGGGATAATATCTCTGGAGCATATGTTCATTGGAGCCTTCATGGACATCCCTCTGAGTAGGATATATGATGTATACGAGATCCCTCCTTTCGGCAATATTGGAAATCATAGTTCACAATTATCTTCACAGTATTCAGGATTAATTCCAGAGAGAATTGACTGCGTGCTGGTTTCAAATGAACTCAGCACAGGCACAGGCATTGGCACCAATTATGGGCTTCGTTATAAGAACTATATTCTGCCATATATGGAAGATCTGCAGGATGATGGCGCTAAAGCATATAAAATCAGGGATTATGGAATTGCTGTGATAATGCCTAAATCCAATTAAACGCATTTTTGGCGCTTTTCAAGCCAGATTAAACTAAAAATATTTATATCACTTGTATTTAAAGGCTTTATAAAGCTTTATTGGGGGTTGTTTTGTGAAGAACATGAAAGCAGTGATCCTGTGCGGGGGTACAGGCACAAGGCTGAAGGAGGAGACAGAATTCAAGCCAAAGCCTCTTGTCAAGATAGGCAATATGCCTATTCTGTGGCATATCATGAAGATATATTCCCATTACGGAGTAAAAGAGTTCATTCTATGCCTGGGTTATAAGGGAGAGATGATAAAAGAATACTTTCTCAATTTTGAACAGCTTGCAAACGATTTCACGCTTAATCTAAGGTCAAAGGAGTCAAAGATAATGCATCACAATAATAATGCACTTGACGACTGGAAGATACATTTTGTAGATACTGGCCAGAACACAATGACTGGGGGAAGGATTGCAAGGGTTCAGCATCTGCTCAAGGATGATGAAGACTTCTTCCTAACTTATGGAGATGGCCTTGCGAGCATAAACTTAGAAGATCTTTATAATTATCATAAGAAAAAGGGAAAGATACTTACACTAACAGCAACCCCATTCAGATCACAATATGGCATTGTTGAGATAAACAAAGGAATGATTACATCTTTCAAAGAAAAGCCGCATGTTAATGGAAGGATGAATGGAGGATTCTTTGTGTGCAATAAAAAGATATTTGGCTACTTAAGCAGGGATGAATCATGCATCTTTGAGGAAGAACCGATGAAGAAGCTCACCAAAGACAATGAACTTGCGGCTTATGAGCTAAATGATTTTTGGTATGCAATGGATACTCCAAAGCACCTGAAGGAGCTCAATGATCTTTGGGAAAAAGACCATAAATGGAAGGTGTGGTGAATACCATTAAGTCCGCATTCAATGATGTATACAAGGGTAGGACTGTATTAATCACTGGCCACACCGGTTTCAAAGGAGCATGGCTTGCGATGTGGCTTCGCAATCTTGGAGCCAGGGTAATTGGATTTTCTCTTGATAATTGCGAGAATGACTTTGTTTTCAGGAATTCTGGCCTAAAGAGCAATATCATCAATGAATATGGTGATATCAGGGACCTTAAATATTTGAAGAATGTCTTTGATAAATACAATCCAGAAATTGTCTTTCACCTGGCAGCCCAGTCACTGGTCAGAGAATCTTACAGGCAGCCAGTGGACACATTTGCGACAAATCTTATTGGCACTGTAAACATCCTTGAGTGCATAAGGCATACAGAGTCTGTGAAAGCAGGAGTAATCATCACAACAGACAAATGCTATAAGAACAAGGAGCAGAATTGCGGATATAAGGAGTGTGACGAAATTTGGGGTTATGACCCTTACAGCGCTTCCAAAGCCTGCTCTGAGATTGCAATAGATTCTTACAGAATTTCTTTTCTTATGCAAACAGGCAAACTTGTCGCTTCTGCCAGGGCAGGGAATGTCATTGGGGGAGGAGACTTTGGGAAGGACAGGCTTGTTCCTGACTGCATAACGTCCCTGAATAATGATAAGCCCATACTTGTGAGAAACCCCTCTTCAGTAAGGCCCTGGCAATACATCCTGGACCCTCTTTATGGGTATCTTCTCTTAGGAAAGATGCTCCTTGAGGGCAGAAAAGAATATGCAGAAGCCTGGAATTTTGGGCCTGATGCAGATTCTATAGCAAAGGTATCAAAGGTTGTTGATACTGTAATAAGCCAGTGGGGCAAAGGATCATGGAAGGACATCAGCAATCCTGATGAGAAGATGCATGAGACAAAGATGCTGTGTCTCGACAACTCCAAAGCCAAGAGAAAACTTGGATGGAGACCCAGGTTCAGCCTTGAAAAAGGCATAATAAACGCCGTAGAATGGTATAAAAGAAGCTCAAAAGAGGACATAAAGGCGCTTTGCATGGAGCAGATTAACATGTATTCTTGACCTTTTTTTAAATATATTTTTCTAGAAAAATATATAAATAAAGCGCCTTTCATATATATGGGGGTTTAATCCATGAAAAAGCTTATAAGCATAGTCATTCCTGCATACAACGAAGAGGAGGTTCTGGACGAACTACGAAGAAGGCTTCAGGCTGCTGCTTACAGCCTCAAGAACTATGATCTTGAGTTCATAATCGTGGAGAACGGCTCAAATGACTCTTCATACATGAAACTACTTTCTTTCCATGAGCAGGATAAAAGGTTCAAGATTCTTCAGCTATCAAGGAATTTTGGATGTGATGGAGGCATCACTGCTGGCCTAAATTATGCAAGAGGAGATGCAGCTGTAATAATGAACGCTGATCTTCAGGATCCTCCTGAAATGATTACAAAATTTATAGAGAAATGGGAGCAGGGCTATGAGATTGTGTATGGAATCATAAAAAAGAGAAAAGGAGTGTCATTGTCAAGAAGAATTGTATCTTCATTATTTTATAAGGTCCTGAACTGGCTTACAGACAAGAAGATACCCAAGAACGCAAGCGACTTCAGGTTGATTGACCGCAAGGTGTACTTAACTGTTAACTCAATGCAGGAGAGGAACAAATTTCTTAGGGGAGTCATAGCATGGACAGGATTCAGGCAGACTGGAATTCCCTTTAGGAGGCCACCGCGTTTTGCAGGCAAGCCAAAGGCAAATATATTCCAGGCGCTTGATGTCGCAATGAATGGAATATTCTCATTCTCCTACTTTCCGCTGAAGATTGCGACATGGTTTGGTTTTTTCACATTCATAATAGCCCTGATACTTTTCATTGTAGAAATAGCGCTTTTCATCACTCTGGGAAGGAAAGTGCCGGGATTCACCACAACCATACTTATCATATTATTCTTCTTTGGTGCGCTTTTCTTTCTTCTTGGAATAATAGGGATATATCTCGCCAGGATATATGATGAGGTCAAGCAGCGTCCTAATTTTATTGTCAGGAATGAGGTAGGATTCAGAGAATGAAGGTTTCAGATTATATATCCAAGTTTTTGGAGGACAGGGGAATAAGCCATGTGTTCGGGTTTATAGGTGGGGCAATAACGCATCTTGTAGACTCAATATATGCCTCAAATAAAGTGCAGTTCATACAGGTATATCACGAGCAGACAGCAGCAATTGCAGCAGAGGGCTATTCAAGGATATCAGACAGCCCAAAAAAGATAGGCGTTGCAATGGCTACAAGCGGACCAGGCGCAACAAACCTGATTACAGGCATCGCAGACGCTTTCTTTGATTCAATACCTGCAGTATACATCACGGGCCAGGTGAACACTTATGAATACAAGTATAAAAAGCCCATCAGGCAGCAGGGATTCCAGGAGACAAATATTGTTGATATTGTTAAGCCGATTACAAAATTAGCAGCACTTGTCGATGATGCAAGCAAGATAAAGTATTTTCTTGAGAAGGCATTCCACATCGCATCATCAGGCAGGCCGGGTCCCGTGCTTCTTGACATTCCCATGGACATACAAAGTGCTGATATCAATCCTGATGAGCTTGAGTCATACAGGCCTGATGACAACAATATTGATGTTTCAGAAGAGGATCTATCTAAGGCCAAAGAGCTTATAAAATCAAGCAAGAGGCCTTTAATGCTCGTAGGGGGGGGAGTGATAAACGCAAAGGCAGAGAAAGCCCTTTTTGATTTCTGCACATCAAACAATATCCCTGTGGTGAACTCTTTGATGGGGAAGGGGGCCTTTCCTGAAGACAACGATCTTCATATTGGCATGATAGGCAGCTATGGCAACAGATGCGCTAACATCGTGACTGCCAATGCAGACCTTCTTATTGCATTGGGAACCAGGCTTGACACAAGGCAGACAGGAACAGCACTCGACAGCTTTCTCAGGAAAGGAAAGCTTTTGCACATTGATATTGACAGGAACGAATTGCAGCATCATCGCCTTAAGGGCAGGATAGAGATCCATGCCGATGCAGGAAGATTTTTGAGGAAAATCAACTCCAAGACAAAAAAAGAAAGCAATGATGAATGGCTTGATTATGTAAGGAAAATAAAGTCAAAGTACAGCCAGTCCTGGGACATTGAGAGGCATGTGAAGAACAAAATGCCCTATGAGATACTTAATGCCTTGAACAAGATATATGGAAAGGACCAGATATTCTGTGTGGATATTGGCCAGAACCAGATGTTCTCTGCCCAGATGCTCAAGATCAGAAAAGGGCAGAAATTCTTCACTAGCGGAGGCCTGGCCCCCATGGGATATGCTGTTCCTGCTGCAATAGGCGCAAGCGTATGCACTGACAAGAGAAGAGAGGTTATAGCAGTGACTGGAGACGGAGGATTCCACATCTCAACACAGTCTCTTATGCTGATCTCTCAATATGATCTCCCGATAAAAGTTGTGGTGCTGAACAACGAATCTTTAGGCATGATAACCCAATTCCAGGACCTTTATTTTGGAGAGAGAAAGCTGGCAACAACAAAGAAAAGCGGATATCTTGTCCCAAGCATAAAAGACATTGCAAAGGCATACGGTCTGAAATATTATCTTATTGATGAGAAGAGCATTAAGGACATCGAGAACGTGAGAAAGGCACTGACTTCTGACAGGAATGCCATCATTGAAGTGCTCACTCAAGAGGACACAAAGATTGTCCCAAAGCTGGAGGTGGAGCATCCAATAGAAGACATAAGCCCCAGGCTGAGCGAAGAAGAGCTGAAGGAATCAATGCTCATAAGCCCATACAAAAAGGAAAAGAGAACGCAAGGTGCATCACATTGTCTGAAATAAGGAAAAAAATATTTGGTCTTATAAAGGAATACTATTCAAAAGAGATCTCTTTAAAGAAGATATCTGGAGTGCCTGTAGCTGGCAAGACATTCAATGAGAAAGAACTCATATCTGCAGTTGATGCTGTTCTTGATTGCTGGTGGACTGATGGCAAGTTCGCAAAGGAGTTTGAAGAGAAGCTTAAACGCTTTCTTGGAACAAGGAATGCCATTCTTGTGAACTCAGGGTCCTCTGCAAATCTTTTGGCACTGATGTCACTCACATCAGAGAAGCTAGGGGGCAGGCAACTGAAGGAAGGGGACGAAGTTATAACAGTTGCTGCGGGATTTCCCACTACAGTCAACCCAATAATCCAGGCAGGATGTGTTCCTGTATTCTGTGATGTGGATGTCATGACAGGCAATGTGGATATTGACGAGCTTAAGAAAGCAGTCTCACACAAGGCAAAAGCAGTGGTATTAGCGCATACACTTGGCAATCCATTCAACATCAAAGAGGTTATCAAGCTGTGCAGGGAGAAGGATTTATGGCTCATCGAGGACAACTGCGATGCCCTTGGATCAAAATATGGTGGAAAATATACGGGCACATTTGGTGACATAAGCACATTCAGCTTCTATCCAGCGCACCATATCACTATGGCAGAAGGAGGCGCTGTCTGCACCGATAACCCTCAGCTTGCACGCATTGTTAGGAGCATGAGAGACTGGGGAAGGGACTGTGTCTGCGGAACAGGGCAGGACAATGCATGCGGAAAGAGGTTTGGATGGAAGCTAGGAGAACTGCCTTTTGGCTATGATCACAAATACATCTTCTCGGAAATTGGTTACAACCTGAAGAATACAGATATAAATGCGGCTATAGGTCTGGCCCAGCTTGAGAAGCTGCCTGAATTCATAAGGGCGAGGAGAAGTAACTATGACCTTCTGGCCAAAGGCCTCAAAAGATTTGAGGATCATATAATGATACAAAAAGCAGAGCCTGGTTCAGAGCCGTCTTGGTTCGGCCTTCTGATTACCATCAGTCCAGGAGCCAATTTCAGCAGGAAAGACCTTATAAGCTTCCTGGAGAACAACAGGATTGCCACAAGGATGCTATTTGCAGGCAATATCACGAAGCAGCCCTACTTCAAGAGCATCAAATACCGGAAAGTGAGCAACCTCAGGAATACAGACCTGGTAATGAACAACAGCTTCTGGATTGGGGTTTATCCTGGTCTGCAAAAGAATCAGATTGATTATGTTCTATCTAAATTCAGTGACTTTTTCTGCAAAATAAAATAGCCATTTATATAAACTAATCAAAACATTTATATATAATTCATTATCTCTCAGTAGTAAAGTGAAACATATTAAGCACGACCCAATAGACTATAATAAATGGAATCCTGACGGCTCAGGCAGCAATATAATCAAATTGCTCACTCCTGAAGAGATTGGGATATGGGATACTGCGCTGAAATACCAGGACAAGGGGGATGATCCTGGCCATGCAGAGTGTGTCACTTATTTTGCATTAAGGTTTCTTGATTATACCAAGGCAGAAAGGGCAATAGTTATTCCTGCGGCAATGCTTCATGACGCTGGCTGGGGTTTGATGACAAAAGAGGAGCTTGACTCATTCCGCGGTTCGCTGGTAAATCCTGATATTGAACGCAGGTTAAGGCTAAAGCACGAAGAGCAGGGATCCATTTTTGCGGAAAGATTGCTTCACGAGATTAGATATCCTCAAAGATATATCAAACCAATATGTGAAATAGTGGATGGTCATGACACAAGAAAAGGATTCCTTTCAGCAGAAGACGGTTTTGTCAGGGATGCAGACAAGCTCTGGAGATACACGCTTATGCATCTGAAGATATACGGTGGTGTGCCTGGAGCACCCACATCAAAAGAAGACCTTGCAAGGCTGATAAAAAAGCCAGGATTCTTCTATTCAGAGGCTGTAAGGGAGATTGCAAGGATTGAACTTGAGCACACGTTCAAAGTTCATGCTGTTGCAGGTAACGGAGAATGATGGGGGTAAACGCAATAGATCTCGGAGATGGACTGAAATCATTTGAATTCTTTCTCAATCCACAGGACCAGGCAAGATCTTCAGCTGCCAAAAGGCATAATAACAGGCCAGAGCTGGAGAGGCTAGCAGGGCTTTATTATAATGAAAAACTTGTTACAATAGACGGCATAGAATATCCTTTTGTTTATGTCGCTGACAGCAAATTGGATGAAATAAATCTTTCCCTACTCAATGAACCTTATGAAGTGCCTGAAAGATTCAGGAAATTCGCTCAGAGCATTATTGAAGAAAAGAAAGGCTCATTTTTTGATATCCCTCATATGGGCATAGGGGCATGGTCCATAAATGATGCTGAAGGGGCAATGTCAAAGATAAATCTTTGTGTAAGGCCGGTAGGATACGGAGAATTTCTTGCAACAAACAAGTCAATGGATATTCCACTTGCAAAATATGACCCTTCATTCAGGGAAGGGGAAACCTTAAGATCCTATGAGGTTGTAGGTGGCAGGGCATTGGATCCTGCTTGTTCAGGCCTCTCAAACATGCTTGGCCTTGGATTTGTTGTAACAGCCAGGGGAAAAGATGGAAAATCATATTTTATATTAGGAAGAAGGGGAAAAAACCTTGCAGTTGAAGGGGGCACTATAGGCATATTGGGAGGAACTCCTGAATGGGGGGACAAGCATGTACAGGACAATATTATGAAAGAGATGGAAGAAGAGCTTACCGTCAAGCCGGATGAATTCAAGATGCACAGATGCTATCTTGCAAAAGATTTCTCAAGAGCACCTGATCTATTCGTCCATATAAACATAACCGGCCCAAGAATTGAGGATATTGTTCAGAGATGTTATGGCAATGAAGAAGTCATGAAAGAGCATGACAGGATTTATGCAGTTCCTACTGAACCTGAGGCAATAAGAAGAATAAGAGAAGGAGGGGCAAACTTTGATCTGAATGTCCCTACAATTGTTGGGTTGCATCTCTTCTATGGAAGGAAATAGGGGAAGTCAATAAGAAACCAATATAGTATGTTACGGGAATTCTTTCAGCAGCGCCTTATAATCCTTCCCATTAATGTCGATGAATAAGGCATTCAGACTTTCTGCAAGGCCTTTGTCATCTTCTCCATTCCCTATCACTATTATCTCTGTAAAATCATTCAGCTCCTTCTTCAGTTCTTTAAGGGCGTCGAGCACCATCACATTGCCAGGTTTTCTTTTTGTCTTGTCCTTGATATATCTTCTGTCCAGACCAAGCCCAGGATGTTTATCTGCCCATTTTTTGTCTGCATCAGGGCAGTACTGCACATTATCTATCCTGATCCCCTTCTTTGACAGGTGCGAGATCACAAAATCATTGACATCTTCCACCCTCTTGCAGTCAAAGAATCTCCTAGCAACACCTGTCTGGTTAGAGATGATAATCTTTATTGTATCATATTTTGTCTGCAGGTATGATATAAAGCTTATCACATCCTCATTGAATTCAAGCTCATTCCTCCAGTTGTCATTCTTTCCAGGAAAGTCGTCATTCTTTATGACTGTGCCATCCCTGTCAATAAGGAGAAGCACATTCTTCACATCAAGGTCCTTTTTTATGTACTCAATTATCTTTGTTGTGCTTGAAGGAGGATCATTTGTGTACTTCATCTCTCCTTCAACATCCTTTATTGCCTCCCTTTCAGCTATGATCCCTGGAGTGTTCTTGTTTATGAAATCTGGGCCCTTTATATAATATGTAGGTTTTAATTGCTTCAATATCTCCATCGCTTTCTGGAAATCAGTTATCACAGCATAATCAACAAACCTGACAGAAGCAGCCATGTATGCCCTTAGCCTGTCAGTGAATATAGGCCTTCCTGAGCCCTTTCTGCAGGACACAAATCTGTCTGATGTAACTGACACAAAAAGAACATCGCACAGCTTCTTTGCGGACTCAAAGTGCTTTACATGGCCTGGATGCAGTAGATCAAATCCTCCATGACATAATCCCACTGTCTTGCCGCTTTTCTTGAGCCTTTCAATTAGCTTTATGGCACCTTTAAAAGCAACTATCTTGTCAGATGTATACTGGTCAACAGCCTCAACTTTGAGCATTGTATTATAATCCCCCTTGCTGCAATCATAGATACGGCTTATTTATAAATGTTTTTAGTCCCAGATACACTCAAGAACATCTGGTGTAGATTCTTCTGAGTGGTCTGGAATTAGGATAATCTACCTGCCCTCTTTCCCAAGTTCTCCGTTTATATTCTCTATCAATTGTGCTGGGTTGATCTCATCCCACTCCATGAATATCCTCTTTGCTCCAGCATCCACCAGAGCTGAGATTATATCTGGCCGGTTATAAACAGGCATCCCAATACAATATGCGCCAACTTGGACAGCTCCTTTGATTCCTTTCGGAGAATCCTCAAAGACAAGCTGATCTTCTGGGTTCACTCCAGCCCTCTTTGCTGTTTCATACCACACATCAGGTGCAGGTTTTGGGTTCTTTACATGTTCGCGCAGGACTATATTCTCATATCCAAACAGCTTTCCAACTCCGCTTCTATCCAAAAGAACCTCTGCGTGTTCTCTGTCTGTCAAAGAACCTATTGTGCATTCCAACCCCAGATATTTTATGATATTGAAAAAATTAAGAAAACCAATTCTAGGCCTTATCTCTGCTTCTTTTAGCAACAATTCATAATGGTTTCTTTTGTTTTCTAAAATAGATTCATGGCTTACTTCTGTTCCATTCTGCAGGGCCAGCGCTGCAATCTCTTTTGCAACCTGGTCGTCTGGACCTCCCATAAAGTGAGGCAGTTTTTGAAAGCAATCTTCTAATGTAAGAATAACTCCTACTTTCTCTGCTGCATAAATATGGCCCTGATGGTGTGCAAATTCTACATCCACAACAGTACCTTCCAGATCATAAGCAATTGACTCTATCATACTGCCCACCAACAGGCATCAATATATAAATATTTCCATATTTGATTACTACAGAGTAACAATAAAGATATATAAATGA